>JBBSIK010000272.1:0-4890 GCA_038232115.1 Chloroflexia bacterium | reverse complement strand
GGAAGATCAGCAACAACCGTCTCACCGTTAGCGAGGTCTCTGCCCAGGAAGCCCACCAAATTTACACCAAGCCAGCTTTGGCGGCGGAACTCGTTGGCGACTTCTATGCCGCGCTTGTTCGCACCCACGATGAGCACACGCAGTTCGACGTTAGGCTTGTGCTTGTTCAGCCAATGCCAGGCACGCAAGATCCAGCGGTAGCCCACCAGCAGAGCAGTTGAAATCAGGTAGAAATAGAAAAAGCCGAGGCGAGGAAGGTTCAGGTTGATGAGGTAGAGCAGGCCAGTGAGCGTCAGCGAGATAAAGGTGCTTGCCATCACCACGCGCTGCAACTCGTCTATCCAGCGGAGCACCTTACGCCCGTTGTAGACTGAGTTACCAACCAGGTACACCACCCCCAGCAAGGCGAACGCGAGGTGCATCCAGGGCCGTAGAGCTTGCACTTCCGGCTGCGGCCAGAGTTGTAGCATCTGCCAGATAGGCAAATTGTAGCGTAAAGCCAGGGCTACTTCCAGAGCGACCTGGATAAGCAACACATCTAATAAGAACAGTAAGGCCATGTAGTTAGCGTTCAACCGCTTGAACATGGTGCCTATTTCCTCCCGGCTTGCCCTCGAATTATCATCTGTAAGTATAGGCCACACGCTACTATAAAGCAAACATTAGAGGGCTTTCACGCAGCCTGCCCGCGCTGCAATGTGGATAACGTTTGGTCAGTCCTCAGCCTCTACCCCTCCTCAACACCCGTCGGAATAGGGCAAGATAGCGGTCAGTTATATTGTCCCAGGAGTAGTTAGCGTTGACATAGGAGAGAGACATGGCGCGTCTCTCTTTTACAACGTGCGGCTCTGCTATAAGTTTCTCAAGCATGCGCGACAGGCCAGGAGCGCCTTCGCTGCCATCGTAGCTGAAGCCGACAGGGCCAACCGTTTCCAGGTTCTCCGGCGTGTCGTGCGCGATTACGCAGTTGCCAAAGCCCATCGCCTCAAGTAAAGCAGGGTGGGTGCCGCCCACGCCCGACGTTTCGACAAACAGGTAGGCGTTTGAGCTTAGCTCACGGTAGCCTTCGCCAAAGACGTATCCGGTGAACACAACATCCTCGCAGCCCTGTGCCTGCAAAGAAGCTATGTACTCGTCCGCGTAGGCCGCATCACCCACGATGACGCACTTCATACCGGCACGTTCGGGCAGCATACAGAATGCCTCCACCAAGTGGTGAGCGCAGTTCTCGGGCACCAGTCTGCCCACGAACAGAATGTACTTGCGCGGCTCCAGCCCCCACCTGCGTAGCGTTTCACCGGGTGGAAGCAGCGCCACGTCCGAGCCATAAGCGATATAAGGAGGGGTAACGCCATAGGTGTCCCTGTAATACTTCTGCACCACCCTGGAATCGGTCAGAAATGCATTGGGCAGGATAGTCGCCATGCGCTCGGCGAACCGGATGTACTTCTTCGCGGCATTGGGCCACTTTTCGCGCTTCCAGTCCAGACCATCTACGTTGATAATCGTGCGCTTGCCCGCCAGGCGTGGTATCCACGTTACCAGGCTGTTGCCCGCGATAAAGTACAGGCAAACGTCGTATGGCTGAAAAAGAGCATGCAGCGAGGAGATAAAGGAATGGACAAGTGTATCCAGGTACTTGTTCTTTACTGTCGGGAGCTTGACCAGACGCATACCTTTGTACATCGAACCGTGATATCTGATGTGGTGCGTGCGGCAATAGACTGTAACCTCGTGCCCACGCGCTACTAGCCTGGAGCCAAGTTCCTCCACGCACGTCTCAAAGCCACTGTAACTGGCAGGCACGCCACGTGTGCCAAGCATAGCAATTTTCACCCTGTATCCACCTTGCAAAATTAGTCTTGAGAGTAGGGCACGCTCACCCATAATAATACGGCGCAATCAGCGCCAGCAAGCAATAGGCCCCGAAGAAAAAGAGAGCGCCGCACCACAACCATACAGGCCAGGGTAGCAGGACAGCTTTGGCATCTGCCGGTGCAATTGCCTGCTCCGAGGTGTCGCCAATCGCCATCGGGCCGCCTGCATGATGCCGAACCCATCGTGCCAGCAACGACCACACGGCCCACAGGCCACTGAGCACGAGCCACACCACGGGCACTGTAAACCCGAACAGGTAACGGCCCTGGGGATCGGTATGAACGCCGGAAGTGCTGAGCGGGCCCATTTGACGCGCAAAGGTCACGGTAATGGCAGCCAGCAGCGACACGACGGTGATAAGCCCCAGCCAGTACGCGCTGGACCAACGACCGAGGCTGCGTAAGCTCTTTACCGAAAGCCCTACCAGCGCCAGCAATAGCATCGCCCCGATAAGGGTATACAGGCCATCGGGCAGCGAGATCGAGAGCCAGCCGAAGTTGCCCCAGAACGATCTGTACTGCCTGCTTGCATAACGCTCCCATATTTCAGATTTATCGAACGCCTGCGGATTGACCAGCACGTCCACTATGTCGGAGGTCTCGCCTCTTAGCAGACGCGCACCCAGGGGGCTAACTGAGATTGAGCCTATCTCCGCTGAAGGGTTGAACAGGGGCAGAGGAGTGCTCTCGGTGATGGTCCTCGGCGACGGGTCTGATGCGGTAGTATCCGTGATCGGGCCTGCTGCCGACACGTAAAGAGACAGGTCGTCGAACTGTAGTGAATAGCTCGAATGCATTCTTACCCACAACTTCCTGTCGGCGGGGGTGCCACGAGCGGTCATAGTAAACGGCACCCACCCGCTCGTCGCCGTGTAGGTAATAGGCTGGGCGGCTGCGGCCGCCGGGAGCGTTTCCGCGCCAATCCTGGACAGAGTGCCCCGCTTGTCCAGAATCATCTCCGCCTGAGCTATGACCGTGTTGGGTGGCACCAACCCCTCTTTGGCAGTCCGCACCCACAGGGACAAAGTAGCGGAATACTCACCGTGCGGCCACGGCAACTCCACCCACTGAAATGCCGCGTCATTCGGCTCTATCTGCATCACATAGGAGCCGCTGTGTGCGGACGATGTCTGCACGCGATTGGGTCTGGTGGAAGGCCCGCCAACTCCCTGCCAGGCCGCTACCCGCTGGCTAGACTCGAAAATCAGCGAAAGACCCACCAGACAGAGCAGCAAGCAGCAAGCGACCACAGCGCCCGGTATAGCCAGGAAGCGCAATATGCTACCGGCCTGTGTTCGTATCGTGCTCTCTACTTGACCACGCCGAGACTCTCGACGGTCTCGCCGGGTGGTAACCAGTAGACCAACCCATACGAGCAGCCCAAGCAATAACAGGAGACCGCCCGCCACGACAGCAGTCAGCTTGGTGGCCGCACACGCAAGGAAACAGAGGACCACAACGGCAGCCAAACTCGCACCGCGCCGCCCGACAGGCCACTTTAGCAGCGCCACCAGCGACACGAACAGGGCTGACACGGCCAGCTCGGAGATGATGTCGTTGCTGACGATGGAGGCGATAAAGGTGTGCATCGGCAAGAGAGCCACTGTGAGCGGTAGGAGCAATCGCAGCCAGGGATAGCGTTTAGCGCCAAGCAATATGCCTGCACCCCAGGCCAGTGCGACCACCCACATGTTGAGGAGCACCGACACGAGACGCATTACTCTCAGCGCCGTCGCCGGGTCAGCCAGGGGGTCGGCCTCCACACCGAGAGCGCGCGCCACGCGCAGGCTGGAGGCGCACAGCCAATAGTAGGCGGGCGGCTGCCGTAGTTCCCAGAGGAACTGCGAGTATAAATCTGCCGAGCCGGGCGGGAAAGCGCTCGCACCGGGTGTAGGGTGCCCCGCCACTCGCCGGGTCCACTCGTACCGGTCCATGGAGGCAACAATCGCGGTCTTGAGGGCCAGCGCCTCGGCATGGTCCTTGCCGCCCTCGTTCCAATCCAGGCGCTGCACAGCTCCATTATCGAGGCCATGCCTGTCGAGCAGGGCAGCATACATGAAATGCCCGTGCTCATCCGGCCCCTGCCATGGCGGGATAAGCCAGGCGAAGGTCAGACCGGTTAGGAGAGCCGCCCATAGAGCCACGGGCAACGACCACTTCAGGAGCACGGCCTTTGCGCCTTGTATCGTGTACTTTCTTCGCCTGATTAGATACAAGGCCACCAGTGGGGGTATGATCGCGCCGAGGAAGATTAGCAGCATCAACTTCCTGGGGAAATCGGGCGCTATGGAACGCACCAGTTGGGCGAACACATCAGTGGGAGAGGCTGAGTACCGTAGACCGAAGGCAAGGTCTGCCTGCTGTGTCTCATCGTTGAAGTAAGCTGTACCGCCCACGTATGGATCGGTGAACAGGTTAGAGTCGAATTGTATCCACCAGAGGAGGGCCAGCGCATTACCGTCGTGACCGTCGGGCGAGTCGATTTCAACGTAGTAGCTCTTACCCTCGCTATCGTGGATAGGCGGGAAGCTGAACAGGTGATAAGAGCTTTCTTCTATGTCAGTGTTGAAGCGACGGGTGACTGTGGCAAGGTCAGGCCCTGGTCCCTGCGCGGCACGCACGTGCATCACGAGAGTTGCACCCTGACGGGGGCCATTCAGTTTTTTTTTGGAGAGCCTAAGTTCAATACCTGAAAGGTCTGGATAGCGAGCCACGAAGGTCTGGCCGAACCGCCCATCAGGCGTCACAGGGTAGCTAACGGCGTTGGACGCATAGCTGCGCCAACCGGTCAATTCCGAGTAGCTAGAGTAGAGGAGCGCCACCACCCCGACGAGCACGAGGAGCCAGCGTAAAACTGGCGTAAAGAAGGCCTGGCGAGGAACCCGGAGGCTCTCTACCTCTGCGCCACGCAACCTGCTGTCGAGTGTACTGGTCGTCACATCACCATCCATCCGTCACAGGTGATTATAGGCCGTGGTGACGGTGGATAGCAAGCGGGGGTCAGGGGCTAGGG
>JBBSIK010000271.1:0-4893 GCA_038232115.1 Chloroflexia bacterium | reverse complement strand
TCTCAGCCTCGTCACTCACGCCTCCCAGGGAGATGCGCACGAACGGCCTGTTGAGCGCCTCGGCAATGGAGCGGCCCAGGGAGGTCTTACCAACGCCCGGAGGACCCACTAGGCAGAGAACAGGCTGGCGTGGGGCATCAAAGGTCTGTGTGGTCTCGCCTTCATCTGCCCCATGATCACGCTGCCTCCTGAGCTTGCGCACGGCCAGGTACTCAATAATCCTGGACTTTACTTCTTGCAGTCCATAGTGGTCGCGGTCTAATATCTCCTGCGCCCGGTCAAGGTCGAAGTCGGGTTCCTCATCCACCTGCCAGGGTATATCAGCCAGCCACTGCAGGTAGCTTCTTATCATGTTATAGTCGGGTGAACTGGGCGTAAGGAGGCTCAATCGCTCAAGCTCGCGTTCGGCCTGCTTCATGGCTTCGGGAGACAGCCCGGCCTTAACGATGCGTGTTTCGAGATCGGCCCGGTCAATAGCTCCCTGGTTCAGCGCATAAGGACGAGTCGCTTGCGCCGCAGTTGCATCAGCAGATGGCGATACACTTTCGCCGGCGATATCGCCGACCTTGTTGAGGAAAAGCAACAGCTGGGACAGTTTCAAGTGCGCGCCCTCTGCTTCGAGGATAGCCTGCCTTGCCTGCGGCGAGATTGGAATCGTGGCAGCAACCAGATAAGCGAGATCGAGTGGCTCTGTCGTTTCTTCAAGCACCTGAATGAGTGGCTCTCCACCCTGAGACGCGGCCAGGAAGCTACCGTAAAGGCGCTTGACCTGCTCGAACAGCATGCCGGACATCTCGTTCTCAACTTGTGCTTCGGCCAGCGATTCGACAGTGGCCGTCGCATATGGCTCAAGCTGAATTACTTCGCACAGGGCTATCCTCTCCAGGCCCTCGGCGGAGAACTCGATCAGGTCGTCATCACCCTGGCTGAGGTCGCTCACATGGGCGAGGGTGCCAACGCAATACAGGTCGCTAGCGATGGGATTATCCGGGGTGCCCTCGCGCTGTAGAAAAAGAGCGACAAGTCCGCCACTTTCGATGGCAGCCTGAGTCAGTCTCTGGGCGTGCTCGCCGGTGAGGGCCAGGGGGTAAACCGATTTCGGGAATACAACATTTTCGCTAAGGGGTAGGAGTGGAACCTGGATGGTATCAGACTGGAGGGTGTTGCCTTGCGCGTCGTTTGTTCCACGTTCGGGAGTCGTTGCCTGGCCCAATGGGTCGCGCTCCGGCGTGGGGAATATCATTTGTCACCCCATTTCTATTGCATCTCTGCCAATCAGATCCGGCCGGGCTACGCTGTTTGTGGAAATGACTGCTACACGCCGGGCCGATGGTTGCCAACGTGTATGGTATTTTGCAACAAGTGTGCCAGGAGTTAGAGGTTAGGGAATAGGGGCAGAGGCTAGTAGGAGGAAACGTAAATGCGCAAAGAACGCGCTAAGATTATGAGGGGTTCTTGTACCTCAACCCAAAACTACCAGCCCCTAGCCCCTATCGTCAAATCGCAACTGCTTCCTCTGAGACCGGCGCGTCGTGTACGTAACCGGGGTCGCCGTGCCAGAGATGGCGCATCTCGTCGCTGGTGAGGAGCAGTTCGTCGAGCGTACCTTGGCCTTCTATCTTGCCGTCTTTGAGCACGATGATGTTGGAGGCCTGGCGCAGGGCGGCACGGCGGTGTGATACCACCAGGCATGTGGCGCTCCCTTGCTCGAAAAGACGGCTCCAGAGCACTCGCTCGGTTTCCACGTCGAGTGCGCTTGAAAGATCGTCGAACACCAGTAGCTCTGCATCGCGCACGAACATACGAGCGGCGGCAGTTCGCTGCACCTGCCCACCCGAAAGACGCACGCCCTTCGGCCCCACCAGCGTGTCGAGGCCACCCTCCATGTCCGCCACGTCCTGTTCCATCACGGCCAGCTTTGTAGCTCCGGCGAGGTCTACTCTGGTTTGTGGAAGGCCCATCAGGATATTGTCGCGGAGCGTTTCGCTGAACAGGCGCGGCACCTGGGGCGTGTAGGCGCTACGTGGCGGCACCAGGAACGATGCCGGGTCGTCTACCAATTGGCCATTCCACATGATTTCGCCCTTGTCTAGCGGCACCAGTCCGAGCAGCGCACGGAACAGCGTGGTCTTGCCGGCCCCGATGCGTCCCGTGATGACGGTGAAAGAGCCTCGGACAAGCTCCAGGTCAATGCATTCGATGCCTCGCAGCGAACCTGGGTAGGTGTAGGTCAGCCCGCGCAGCTCCAGCGTGTCTAGCTCGTCGCTCCGCATTTTGGAGACGAAGGGTGGCTCCGGCGCTTCGCTGCTAAAGTAGACAGGGCCGAACTCAACCAACTTCTTGGGATCGGCCCCCTCGAGCACCGACTGCATACGGTCCACAGAGACGCCTATCTGCTTGAACTTCGACGCTAGCCTGCCGATCCACCGGGGCACCGAGGTGACCTGACCGAGCAAGCTGACGAATAGGGCAAAATCGCCTACCGTAAAGCTGCCGGACCGCATCGATTCGGCTCCGATGATTAAGATGAGCCCTGTGCCCAGGTTGACCGTATTCACGTTGAACGAGTCGATAAGCTGGGTTAGTAAGCTGTCCATGAGGGCAGCTTTGCGACGCTTTTCGTTGTGCGTGGCAAAATGGTTGAGCACGTCCTTCTCGGCGGATGCCACCTTGATCGCCTGCACGCCGCCGAACATCTCACCGATTACGCCCGTCACGCGCGCCGTAGCTTCGCGGTTCATTTGCCTGTAGCGTTTCAGTGTGCCACTCAACATATTGGCGGCGATAACCACCACGGCGAGAGGTAGCAGCACCAGCAATGTGATAAGTGGATTGATGCTGAACATGATGGCCAGGGCGACCACCGTTACTATGCCCTGGCCGAGCGCATCGAACCAGTTGTCCATGTACATCATCACGGAGTCCACGTCGTCGCGGAAGCGGTTGACCGTTTCGCCGGGTGCTTCTTTGAGCACGCGAGCGCCCTTGCCCTGCACCAGCCATCGCATCATGTTGTTGCGCAAGAGTGCTTCACCTGTGTACCAGAACTTCGACCAATGACTCATTCCGCCGTACATGCCGCCCATCTGCGCAAGCCCAGCCACTACCATGAAGGCAACCAACGTCCAGATTCCCAGGCCCGCCCGTTGGCTTCCACTGAGTGCATCGAAGAAGGCGCGCATGATAAGCCCGGTAGCAACGGGCATGGCGAACACGACGGTCCATAGCAACAGGTTCAGCAGATAGAGCCAGGGACGGAACTTTACTATTTGTATCAGGACGTGCCAGGTCTTCACGCCAGTACCTCCTCCATGCCGGTGCGTAGCAGATGGCTGAAACGCGAGTGCGGATCGCCTGCCAGCAGCACGCGAGGGCCATGCTCCAGCACCCGCCCGCCCTCCAGCACCATGATTTCGTCGGCGCGTTGCACGGTCGAGAGCCTGTGCGCGATGATGATGCCGGTGCGCCCCCGCAGCAGCCTGTCCACCGCTCGCTCTATCAGGCGCTCCGTGGCGGGGTCGAGCCGCGAAGATGCCTCATCCAGTATGACGAGGCCGGGGTCGCGCAGGAAAACCCGTGTAAAGGCCAGCAGTTGCGCCTCGCCTGCTGACAGACCTCCACCGCCGGGACCGAGCGTCGTGTCCAGACCGTCCGGCAGCATTTCGTACCAGGCATGGAGGCCCAGGTCGCCGATAACTTCCAGTATCCGATTGTCGGTGATCCTCTTGTCGAACATAGTCAGGTTATCGCGCACGGTGGCGTTGAATAGCTGCACATCTTGGGTGACCACGCCGATATGGTGCCGCAGCTCTTCAAGGCCGGCATCCCGCACGTCCACGCCTCCAAGCTTTACAGCGCCCGTGGCGGGATCGTACAGGCGCAGAAGCAGTCGCGTAATGGTCGTCTTGCCGCTGCCCGTGCGCCCCAGCAGGCCCAGCACGGTGCCCGGCTTGAGGCCCAACGACAGGTCATGTACCACCATCTCTTCCTCGCCGTAGCCGAACGACACACCTTCAAAGCCCACTGCCAGTGGCCCTGCGGGAAAGTTTGCGCCGTGGCCGTCCCGTATGGCAACAGGTATAGCGGTGAGTTCCTGCACCCTGATGAGGCCTGCTCCCGCCTTTTGCAGATCCTTCAATTGCTCTGTGATCTCTTCAAGAGGCCTGCGTAGCATCATCGTGTACTGGAAAATGAGGAAGACCGTGCCCAGAGTTATCGCGCCAGCCTGGTAGAGGAATGCGCCGACTGCGATAACGGCAATGTCACCCAGCGCAAATAGTGCGAAGGAGATGCTCCACATCGCACCTTCCGCCTTCCACGCTCGCCGCCCACGCCTGTAGAGCAGACTCATCGCGCCGTACATACCACGCATCACGTGACCGCCTCCACCGTTGGCGCGTATGTCATGCAGTCCAGAGAGTCGCTCTTCGATGAAACCGAATAGGCCTGCCGCTGCCTCCCGCTCACCTCTCATGGCAGGCACCGCGAACCCGTTAAGGCGGACCATCACAAGCATCGTTAGCGCGGCGAAACTGCTCAGGGCAAGGCCGATGCGCCAATCCTCGCGGAACAGCAGCGCCAGCACGCCCAGCATAAGCAACATATTGCCCAGCACTTTTATCACGAAGGTCGAGAAAAAGTTCGACATGGCGCTCACGTCGCCATCTATGCGTTCTATCATCTCTCCAGGCGTGTGAGTCTTGTGAAACGGCATATCCAGACACAGGCAGTGTAGCGCCAGGTCCACACGCAGGCGGTTGGTGGCGTTCCAGCCAACGTTCTCGCCCACGTATGTCGCGGCCACCGTGAGTACCTGGCTCACCAGTGCCACACAGATAAAGAGCACACCCGCAGCAGAAAGCGACTCCAGCGAGGCTCCCGCCGCAGCCAGGT
>JBBSIK010000270.1:0-4910 GCA_038232115.1 Chloroflexia bacterium | reverse complement strand
GCTACCCTGCCAGGGGCGGATGCGCGTGCGGTGGAGGCGGGTGCGCGTGCGGAGGCCATTAGTGCGCAGGTTCTTCTCAAACCTCGTCAGTCCTGTGTGAGTACCGGTTCAGTAGGCTATGTAGAACATGCTCTTGCGAACACTATTGATTAGTAGGAGAGATACAATTTGGCAGTCCTTATGCCCGACTTTGCGGCTGTCCGTGCCGAGCCGCTAACTCTCAATGAGCTAGCCCGTAATCTGCACTACTCGGACCTGGTGAGCATTACCGACCAGATGTACACCACCCTCAAGGAAGCCACCGGCGGGGCCTCCGATACTGATATAGAGTTCTTACCCGGCGACCCGTATGCGGGAGAAGGCGAAAATGGGTGGACGCTTGCTCACATAACAACCCACCTGACAGCCACGGCAGAGGAGTCGGCGGCCATCGGGGCGACGCTGGCACGGGGTGTGGCGGTGTCACAACGCTTGAGGTACGAGGCACCCTGGGAGGAACTCACCACGGCGAGCCTGGTACGGGAGAGGCTTGAGGAGAGCCAACGCATGTGCCGCGCCTTCCTGGACACCTGGCCAGGCAAGTCCCACCTCGATCTGACTTATCAGATAGGTCCGCGCTTTGGACCTCTGAACGCTACCGGCTGGCACCTGATCGGCCTGATGCACGCCGAGGGCCACATTGAGCAGCTGCGCGAGACCCTGCGCCAGGCCAGGTGTGCCCAGGAACATGCCTCATAGACACCTTGTTGGCCCAAAAGGAAAATGCCGACTAGAGACAGCGCAAAAGCCCTATGGAGCAGGCTGGGCTGTGGGCTGAGCGTATGTCCAGTTGAAATCGAGGGCTGTCTTGGGGAGTTTGAGCCAGGAAGCTTCATCCTTGATGTCGTGCTTCACAACAGTAAACTTGAGCCTGGAGTCGCCGGCTTCAAGTAGTGCGATGAGACCGCCCTTCCTCTGTAGCGCGGGAGCCAGCGTATCAGGCGCGCCGATTGCCTCAAGACGGTAAGGCGGCAAAAGGGGCTGGCGGTCCAATAGGATACGGTCCTGCTCATCAGCCACGATAGCCGAGCGCGTAACAACCCGTACACCGTTCACAGAGATGCTCTCCGCCGAGGCATTGCGTAGTTCATTGACGAGGTCCTGCAACTCAAACACAGTGAGGCTGCCCTCCACTTGCACCGACACGCCGGGCCCTACCACTTCCACTTCGCCATTCGCCATGCGCAGATTCTGCAGGTCGCGCACCAGGGAAGCCAGATTGCTCTTGCCACCAGAGTTGTCTTGCTTGTACTGAGCGACCTCCTGACTAAGCTGGCTCACCTGTTGACGCAATTGCGTGTTGCTGTCGTAAAGCTGGCTGATATAGGTTGCCTGGTCGCTGCTCGACACCGGCACATCTTCGCGCGCCAACCTCTGGCTGCGAAACTGCGTAACCAGCATCACCCCCAGCAAGAGGCACAAGAATCCGAGTATAAGTTGTCCGCGCTTGGTGGTCATACGAGTCCAAAGTTCAAAGTAGAGAGGATTGCCTTAGCGCACTATCAACTTCAAACTTCCCATTCTAAACTACTTCTGTACCTTCGAATACTTGTAGACAAACGAGCCGTTGTATGGGGCGACCACGACATCCTGGCCTGGCTCAATCTTTACCGGCAGGTCGTAGATCTGGGCGCGCTGGTTGAACTTCTCCATCTGGAACGAGCCATGTAGCGCAGCCGAAAGGGCTTCCGGGTCGCCTATCGCATGTACCTCATACGGGGGCGAAAGACGAGTCGAGTTGACGATGATGGTGGTACCAACGCAGTAGAGCGACGTATTGCCGACGATGCGCTCGCCGTTCAGCGAAATAGCCTCGGCTCCGGAGACCCAGAGTGCGTTAAGCACGTCGCGCAGGTCGTATTCATGCAGGATGTACTTCGCAGGGTCTTCATTTTCAGGGACGTTACGCACCGTGCTGTCGTCGAAAATGGCAACCACGCCAGAGCCATGCAGGGCCACCATGCCGGCTGCTACCTGCTGGTGGTCTATCTCGGAGCTTATATCTTGCAGGGTTGTCTTGCGCTGGGCGTCGGAAGATTGGGCGGTGTCTACCTGCGAACGAAGGTCGGAAATCTGCTTCTTGAGGTCGGCCTGTTCGGCTTCCAGGCGATGTATCGTACCTGCCACGATCTCGCGCCCCGACTGCCGGGTAATAGGCCCGCTCGCCGAGCTGGTCAGATCAGCCTGTGACTGCCAGCGGGTCGAGATCAACATGCCCAGGACGGCCCCGCCCAGCAAGAGCGCGCCACTCAACCAGACTGTGCCCAACGACCCTGCAACTCGACGACGGGTGGCAGGCAATGCAGGCCGCAGCGAAGAGATAGGTGCGAAAACGCGGCCAAGTCTCTGGCCTATATGCTGCATTGTGCCTGGGCGAAAGATCGCCATGACATGCCTCCGCGTGAAAAAACAGGGTATGCAAAGAATGTAAAGCAAGTAGGGCAATAATGCCTGCGCCATGCGTCCCCTTTTCCGCTACTCCTTAAGCTATATTGTACCTTATCACCTCTGGCAAATGCATGCAATCCACAAGCCAAAGGTGGGACTCGACACCAGGACCTTTGGGCTATATAGGAGACGGAAACGCACATACGCGAGGAACGCAAAGGACGCGCAAAGATAAGACTAAGAAGGGATGTTCCGGACTAGTATCTGGCCCCTGGCCTCTACGCAATCAGTTCACCTGTATTTCAAGAGTGCGCTTGTTGTTGGAGGTGTTGGACTCTTGCGTGGTGGGCTGTACCTGTACGTTGAGCAGGTAGACGCGCTGCCTGGGGAGGTTGTTGGTAGCGCCGGGGAAGCGCACCAGAGTGAGATCGCCTGCGGCAAGGAGGTTGACCGTCTTCTGGGAGGACATCAGTACCTGCTGCCTATCCTGCGTCAGCAACTGGGCCGACACGACCACTTGCTCCTCTTTGCGATTGCCCTTGTTTTCGATTGCCACGAGCAAAGAATAAGGCTTGCCCAGGATGATTTGCTGGGCATCGAGGGCGGGATCAAAGTCAACGGCGCTAACGGCCAGATCATGCGTTTCGACAGTGTTGGGAGCATCTACTATGCCTGTGTAGTTGCGGGCAAGAGGCGTGGGTTGGGCTGGCGTCTTGTCGGTCACGTTGACACCGCAACCCGATATAGACAAGGCTGCCATCAAGGCCAGAAGGAGGCCCACCATACGGGGTGAGCGCCCGGAACGCCTGCTGAACAGAAAAGGCGTGCTTCGACCGGAGCCGAACACGCTGCTTTGGCCCTCATCCAGAGGAAGGCCCAGACTACGCATAGTGTCTTTCATAGAAAAGGAAGCTCCATTGCCAGTTACGCTCTCATATTGGAGCGCTCGATCGCTAGGACATGTAGCTGACACCTGTGCGGCAGCCCAACCAGCTTACTTCAGCTTGTCCCTTTTGTCAACAATCATGAGGTGATTATCTAACTGCGCGCACAGAAAAGTGGGAAGAATACGCAAAGATACGTAGCCCGTACCGCACCTACGCTAGAGGTTTAGGGCCAGGGGCTAATAGACGGAAGCGCAAAGGGCGCGTAAAGCTTATGATAGGGATTCTTCTCAAGCTCCTGACCTCTAGCCACTAGCCCCTTACCCCACGCGCCGCAGGTAATCGCGTATCATCAGGGCGGCGGTGGCACCCTCACCGGCAGACGATGCGGCTTGCTTGGTGCTATCCAGCCTGACATCTCCCGCCGCGTACACGCCAGGCATAGAGGTCTCCAACATCGGGGAGGTGACTATGAAGCCTTGCGCGTCCTTCTTTATGGTGTCGGGCAAGAAGCCAGTATTGGGCGTGAGACCGATAAAGACAAACAGGCCCTCTGGCTTCGGCTCCAGCACGTGTGTCCGGCCTGTTGTGGTGTCCCTTACGAGCACCTCTTCCAGCTTGTGCTTGCCCTTGAGTGACACCACCTCGGTGTTGAACAACGCCTCGATGTTGGGCTTCTCAGCTATCTTGTCCACAACTACCTGGCTGGCCTTGAGCTTATCGCTCCGCACCAGCAACGACACATGGGAGGCGAAGTTGGTGAGGAACATGCCCTCTTCGGCGGCGCTATTACCGGCTCCAATGACCGCTACTGGCCTGCCTTTGTAGAATGGGCCGTCACAGGTGGCGCAGTAATGCACTCCCGAACCCAGCAGGTCGTCCTCGCCCTCGATATCAAGCCGCTTGTAGGTCGAGCCTGTGGCAAGGAGCAGAGCTTTTGAGCGATATTCGACGCCGTCCTCCGTGGTGACCACGTTGTAATCGCCGTCCTTTGCGATGCCGGTCACACCCTGAGCGGCGATCATCTCAACATCAAACCGCCTGGCCTGCTCAACCAGACGGTCGGCAAACTCGTGCCCACTGATGCCATCAGGAAATCCGGGGAAGTTGTCCAGGCACTCAGTGATACCCACCTGCCCACCCAGGCTAGAGCGATCTATCACCAGTGTAGAATAACCCTCGCGGGCGGTATAGAGGGCAGCAGTCAAACCGGCAGGTCCACCCCCGATCACTATCACCTCGTAGTACTCGCACTTGGCCTTAGTAGATATACCCAGTTTCGCCGCAAGTTGGCTGTTACCAGGCTCAACAAGCACGTCGCCGTTGGGGAAAGCGATAGTGGGCACGGAATGGCCGCCGTTCTGCACCCGCTCGATATAGGCCAACCCTTCCGGGTCCTCACCGACATCCACCCACTTGTACTGCACCCTGTGCTCACCCAGGAACTTCTTGCTCTGCTTGCAATCCGAGCACCACGCAGTGCCATAAACTACTATCTCGTTGTTACCGTTCTCTTTATCAGGCATCGAAGCCCACCTTTTTACAATGTCTCAGGGGCCAAGATCATGCGCCAGCTATACTCGCGGGCACATGTCCCTG
>JBBSIK010000269.1:0-4931 GCA_038232115.1 Chloroflexia bacterium | reverse complement strand
CAGCCCCTCGGCCCGGTCCCACTCTTTTACCCGGAAGTGTACATAGTCGGTGGACGTCCCCTCCGAGGCGAGCAGCTGGGACTTGCCCACCAGATCCCGCAGATGCGCTTCGATCATCTTCTTCCAGGTGTTCGGGTTCATGAGCGGCAGCACCGAACGGTGCCGGAAGTAGAGCTGCCGCGCCAACGCCTTTGTATCCGCGTTCCCCACTATGGACCTCCGTAGCATGTCTATATAGTGCCGGACCACCAACTTCACGTCGTCTTGTAGTGTACTACCCTTCTCCTCCAGCATGTCCTCAAGCAGGCGCACTATGATCCGGTACGAGATGGGCCGGTACCGGCTATCGCTCGGCAGTTGGCCCGAAGGGGTCAGGTACACCCCACAGATGGTCCACCCACTGTGCTCCGCCGAGGTAGCGTTCCAATACGCCCGTAGCTGGCCAGCACCCTCCGGGCTCCACACCTTGTTCTCCACGATCAGGGCGGTCTGCGTAGCCTCGTCCTCTATCAGGATGTCGATGAAGTTGTGCTCGCGCTGGACGCGCACGTGCTCGAACGATTCGGCCCCCGCCAGGTTGGGCACGGCTTCCTGGAGGAATCGGCGAGTGAACTCCTCTCGGAGGCGGTGGTTCTCGGCCGGGTCAAGCAGAAAGGCTAGAAAGTCGCTGTGCCACAGTTCCTTGTGCGTGGCTCCGATGGCATCGAATAAGTTGAAGCGGGCGAGAGTTTTCTCTAGATCCTTCAGCTGCCCATCGGTGTCAAATGCCTTTAGTTGTTGTAACATGGTTCCATCCAATGTCGCTCCTACTCGACCAACTTAGCATCACCCACGACTGTCACCAGGTGTCTATGATCTTTTCCATGCTGTCCTGGGCGAAGAGTTGTGCCCGCTCCCGTTGCATAGGTGCTAAATTCTTTTATGCGCATAGGGTCATCCATGGTCAAAGCACAGTCCTCAGCTCGCCAATCGTAGTGATCTAGGGGGTTCTGCAGATCGCGCCAGAAGAGTGAGGGTATCTCGTCAAGACCTATCAAGGCGCGCCAGGCATCGCAGCTTGCTCCGTACTCACCCAGTTATGAGAGCTCCTTATGCGGCCATTATACCTGCTGAACTGCTGCTATCAGCGTACCATTACTGATTAACTGCTGAAAGTGAGCAGCGACCCTAGCTGGAACTGGGCCGTTTTGCACGAGTAGGCCCAGTTCCATATTTCGAGTAAGCGCATATTCGGTCAGATTGGCGCTCGAGATGAACATCGCACGACTGTCTGCCACCGCACACTTCACGTGCAGCAGCGCCACGTGCCCGTTGGCTGCGGTGGGCCGCTTGTTCCTCGGCCAGAAGTAAACGCGCGCTAGTTGGGGTAGATCTGTACCCAGAGCCATGAAATTGCTATACGCCTTTTGCCCCTCCGCCTGATCAGGGGATTCGATGACAATAGTGATCTGTACTTCGCGCTCTGCGGCTCGCAAGAGCGCCGCCTGAACGTCGGGCACGCGGTATACAGCATAGGCGACGATAAGCACGTCATGCGCCGCTTCATCTATCAGCTGCAGCAGTGCCTGTTCCGTTCGCCTCAGTGGGCTGGGACTGCTTGGCCCGGTCCAGACCAATTCAAGCGTTTGGCGACGGGCAGCGGTGACGCCATGAAGTGCCGTTGTCAACATAATCCCAAGCTCGGCGGGTGTGATGGTCGGAGCCTGGACGCTCCAATCGCCAATCAGTCGCCCCACCAAGTCACGGGCTGAACCGCCCGGGAAAACATCCTGCGCCTCACGCCTGATTGCCTCCCATTGGCCGGGTGGTGCAGTTGTCAGCGAGGTAACAAGCTTGGACAGCTCAGCCGAAGGTAGCTCCGCTGCCAGCTGATGAACCCGCTCGAGTATTGCAGCCGGGATGCGCGTCAAACGCCCACCTCGGGGAAGAAGGCAAGGTCGCTGTTCTCAACGGTGGGCACCAGGAGAGTGCGATCGAGGTACTTATTACCACGCTCGCACGAAGTCTCGGGCGCAAAGAGGCAGGCGTGGCACGCGGCACCATGCAACACCGCGCTATCAGCAGTGGGCAGGTGCTCAGCACAAAGTGGATCGGCGGCACAAAGGCCCATGGCTGAAAGAGCGCCAGTGACGTGGCGCTCAAGTTCCAGCGGAACACCCAACCGCACCAGGCCGCCTAGCGTACCTTCGCTGTCGGGCGCTGCGGTGTAGATCAGCACCCCGGCCATAGGACCTTCTGGGTCGGTAGCAGGCAGCGAGTATATTCGCTCGCGGATGCTGGCCGCGCTGTAACCAGCCTCCAGTGCGAACTGACGCATAAGGGCATGGGAGAACGAGTGTAGAAGGAAGAAGCGCAGGCCTGGGAAGCCTCGGTCTGGGTCGAGATGACGCTGGCGCCGCCACTCGCGATGAGAACTTTGAAAGCGGTAACCGCGTTCTATGAGTGCGCTAGTGCTCGTTTCCCACTGCTGCACGGCATCTTCGGCGAACTGGATGAAGATGCCCTCGCCGCGTACCTCACCCGCGGGCACCCACTGGGGCGCCTTGCGGGATAGTTTAGCACGGCGATCAGGCGGGAACTCTTCTATCTCGCCAAACTCGCCCGGCGATTGGATGCGGGTGAAGCCGATAAGCGCCCGTACTTCACGTAACCGCTCTATCAGTACAACCTGCTCCACTAGCCGACTGTATGATGGTGGTGGAGCAACTACTGCGGCTCGGAAATCGTCTGATTGCTGATGCTCCGTAGGATTGGTAAATACCTGCCACTCGGGCGTCTTTAGCGCGGGCGCCGGATCGTTTTCTGCTGCTCCAGCGCGCTTCTTTTCTATGGCCTCCCACACGGCGGCGTCGGAATAAGCAGCGAAATCGGGCATCATATTCAAGCTGCGCATGAACTCTATATTTTGTAAGTTAGCGGCCTTTTCCAACTGGTGCCACTGCGTATCAACTAGCTGGCCCAGCTTATCTGGGGCGATCGGCACTGATAGGACGGTGAGTTGCAGCGGGAACCAGCTGTTCGAGGCGCCGAGTAAGATGGCTCGGCGCTCTTGGGCGTCGGGGCAGCCGTCGGGGTCATAGTCGCGCAGGTGTGGTCGGCGGGCGCTGCACGGTGGCAAGCTCTCTTTGCCTTCCTGGCCAAACGCCTGAGCCATACTGCGCTTACGGTCCTGATCACAGCCGGGCGCTTCGCAACGGACGATGATGTCGGCTGCCTCGCCACTTACGCCTTGTTCCAGCAATCGCAGTGGACCCTTGCAACTCGTCTCACTGCCGTGTACGAAATAAAGCCAGGGGAAATCGTCGAGGTGACCACGTGGACAGGCCAGCAGAAAGCGCGCAGGCAACACGGAGGGGGGTTTACTGGCGCTACAGTTTACATGTACGTATGCGGTCAGGTCGGGGCGGAAGGAGTTGGTCTTGAGTTGGAACAATCCCGAGTTGAGCGGCGCCAACAGGTGGCAATAAGGGCAGACTACCCAACGTGGGAAAGTCGCTACGGGTACACCAACCTGCGTCGTTGGATCCCAGGATGCAGACGTGCCGTTGTCAGGGGCGATCGGTGGAGTAAGCAGGCGACTCACTGGAGATTGGAGTTCGGCCTGCACAGCGGTGCGCAAACGATCTTCGCCAATCTCGGTCGAGCGGGTGACATCCCAGTCGTCTAGACCTAGCACCATTGTCGATAAGTGCGGCAGGTCAATCACTGCACCTACTCCCGATGAAAAGAGAATCTGGCTGGGGCGCATCTCACCCACGCGGTTTTTAGGCTGCGGCTTCATAGTACGGGTTCCTCTTCTGTGACCACACTGGCGGCGAGGGGCTCTTGATCAAAGCCTTGGTCGTTCAGTATTAAAGCGACGCTCGGCTCTACATCTCGCAGTGAGTTGAGGCAGGTAAAACGTTTCCACTGTCCAAGCTCGGGCATATGCAGTAGCGGAACCGTCAGGCCATCTTTGCCGGCCTTGTACCCAAGGATTCGCCCGCCGGTGCCTGCCTGAGCCTGGTGCGCCCACTCGTCGGCGAGCGCCTGCAATTCGGCACGGACATCATCGCCATCACTCTGACGGCCCGTGACCGCCGCCGCTCGATCCGAAAGCTCGGCAATTGCCGCCTTGAGCTGTGGGTTGTTGGCAGCCAACAGCTTACGAGCGCCGTCGTTGGGGTTGAACTCGCTGCCCAGCAGCCGCATGAAGGAGACTAATAGCGCCGCCAGGCCCCGATCACGTGCGCGTGGCGCGAATGGCGTGACTGACAGCGGCTCGACATGCTCGTAGAAGGTGGCGTGGTAGTGCTCGAAACTCTCGTAGTGCGAGAGGTCGCGTGGTCGCGCCCAGTTGTATACTGTGCAAATAATGCCAGGCACGTTACGGCCCACACGGCTTGTGGCCTGGATATATTCGGCAGTGTTTTTGGGCTGCCCTGCGACCACCATCAACCCCAGGCGCGGCACGTCTACGCCGACCGAGATCATGTTGGTCGCCAACAGCACGTCGAGCGGCAGCGGCCCGGATAGCGGTCCGGTTGAACGTCCCTTTGTCGGTGTGAGCGGCACTGAGCTGAACGGCGTTTCCAGCAAGGTCAGCACGCGGGGGATATCACCGGCACTCTTGCGCGAGGTTAGCTCCTCCACGGTACGCAGCGGTCGCCGCGCCAGGCCACGAGCATCAATCTTGCCCAGGCGGGTCTTTACGTCATCGTCTACCAGGCGGCGCATACCAGCTAGCTCGTTCATTGAGTTGAAGTAGCCCACCAGCGTCAGCCAGGGATCGGCTTTTTCACCGTAATTTACGTGCAACTGGGCGGCAGCACCCATGAAGGCTACATAGACGCGGATCAGCGCGGCCTTGAGACGCTTACCATTGGCGCATAGGCCCAAGTAGCGACGACCGGGCGACTCCATGCTGGGCTGACGCTGGCGCGAGACGACGT
>JBBSIK010000268.1:0-4941 GCA_038232115.1 Chloroflexia bacterium | reverse complement strand
CGGACAGTGTTCACACCCATGTCCTTAGCCTTTTGCAGTTCCGATAGCACTTCGGGGCCGTCCCACGAGGACCATGTGCCCACGAACGGCGCTGTGCTCAGCCAGTAATTGGTGCCTTTGAGCTTTACCGGGGCGTTCGCGTATATGAACTTATTCCCCTGAACGGTTACGAAGGAACCTGGAACTGGGGACGGGGGAGCACCTGTGGACGGTACCAACGGTCTAGTCTGCGCTGCCTGTCCCGGTTCCCCCTGCTTAATCGGCCCGGCAACCGACGAGCTTGAGCCATAGCGCCAAGTGTAATAATGCTGGCCCACGTTCCCCATTTGCACCTGCCAGCCTGTGGGCATGCCAGCAATGTAGGTAAGGGTGCGGCGCTGAAACAACTGGACAAGTGCATTGTAGCTCTTGCCTGCAACTGTTACCTTGCACCAGTACGGCTCTGAAATCGGATAGCCCATCAGGTAGACCCAGTCGAACAATAACTCCGATTTCGAGGTACCCTCCGGTGTGCTCACCGGCCCCGTTTGGTGCAGGTAGGTCCAGAAGACATCCGCTATATTATGCTTGGTCTCAGCGACAAACTGGCCGTACCTGGCGCTGCCGGGTTGCGCCGCGACGACCTGTGAGGGCAGCACACCGGTGATAACCTGATCCGTGAGGTCACTTGCTGCGGTGGAGACGGGTCCAATGAAGTCGGCGTAGCTCGGGTTCGTCGTGACGTTTACATCGCCCGCAACGGCCTGGTCGCTCGGCTTCTCCAGGAGGAACTGTGCTTCTCCCACCTGGATGCGGCCCGTGACCATTTCGTTCACAAGGAGGCCCGTCGTTACCCGCCAAGGCGAAATCGTGGAGGTAATCGCCTCGTTAAGCTCCATGCGAGCCTTGTCGTAATACTGCACGGCCCGTTTGCCATCCCTCGCCTGCGCGAACTGTTCACCGACCGACTGGCCGGGCTGCGGCCCCCATGTCCATGACCGGGCAACCTCACCGTTGGCGACCGGCGCATCAGTGCGCTGCCAGACGGAAGCGAATTCAGGCTGCGCGAAGCCCGTAGGCATCGCAGGCACACCGGCACGCGCACCTTCCACGAAAGTGCCGGAACGTAGGACAACAAGTGTCAGTAAGAGGGCGGCGACTGTATGGCCGAGCTTGTAGCGGGCCGAAGGAGGAGCATGAGACCTCGTGATCCTTTCCAAGAACGTTGTGGCACCACGCTTCGCATCGCGGCAGCCACGGAATAACCCTGCCTTCTAAGTATACCAACAAGGGGTAGCAAGATAGCACGGCAAGTTGACGGACGAACAGCATCAGCGTGCTATTCGCCTTCCTGTTCTATAACGCATGGAACAGCAGTTGGGTGTACATGCGCGGCGCTTCTTCCGAGCGCGTATCTCCATCGAGGTCTGCTATGCTATAATGTGGCAAATCTCGGCGCAAGAACAGAGGTGCAGTTCCTTTGCAGTGCCCACGTTGCAACACGATAAACAGCCCAGGGACCCGTTTCTGCCACGCATGTGGTTTGCCCCTTACGACCTCCGCGCAACCCTCACCGCCCCTGCCCCCGTTTATCGGGCAGGAGGTTCCGGCCTTGCCCTCCGCATCGCACGTGCCCCGGCCCTTCCCGTATTCTCCAGTACCGGGGCGCAGCGTCCTTGAAAAGCTCAGGGTCGCCAGCCCGCCGACAGTGCCTTTCTGGTTTGGTTTATCGGGCATAGCATTCGCCCTGCTATGCTGCCCTGCATCTTCAGCGGTACTCTTGCTCGGCTCAGAGGGCAAAGGTATCGAAGATCCAGCAGGGTTCAGGACTGGAGTGCTAACGTTTTCGGCCTGTACTTTCTTCGCTGTGGCGCTGGTAGCGGGTTTTTTCCTGTTTCTAGGTCGCCCCCGGCCCGCATCCTGAGATGGTCTACCTGGTTTTGAGATCCCGTGTTTGCGGTTGGGGAAACATGACGTGATGACCTTGCTTCGCACCCCTGACCGTTTGCGTTCCCTCTCCTTCAGCGTGGCGCTTTCAATAGTCGCTGTACTGTTAGTCATATTGAGATGGCAGCTTGCGGAGGCTTCTACTTTCTATCTCGAACTGGGCGACCCGAAAGTCAGCGCCAGCCACTTCTTTGGGGTCGAACACTCGCCTGAGCATGACTTTCGCTGGAGCCGCGATCTTTCAGCCGTTTCGCTCCCGGCTCTGGCTTCTCGACAGATCATAAGCATCACCTTGAACCCGGCCAGACCCTCAGGGGAGCCTCTGCCCTCTGTTCGCGTGAGGGTAAATGGAGGCGCGTGGGGTGAGATCGCCACGCGACCGGGCTGGAATACCTACGCGCTGAACGTTGGCGCAGGTCTCTCGCCCGATATACGTCTGGTGCTGCAAAGCGATACCTTTTACCCTGGAAAGGGCGACAGCAGGCGACTCGGCGTGGCTGTTGCGCAAATCAGCACCGCACCCGTGCCTAACCGCTTCGGCCTTCAACTGCCATCTCTACTGTGGCTACTGCTATCCGTCATATCACCCTTGCTGGGATGGTGGGCCTGTCTGCTGCTATGTCCACCGTCCATAGCGCGAATGACTACGCTGATCTTGTTGACAATGCTGCCTGTGATATGGAGCGCGTTTGTGCCGGCTGCCAGCGCCCTACCCATGCTCTGCTGGCTTGTGGGCATCGGGTTCCTCCTATGCGTCCTCTCCTCCGTCTACAGGTGGGCGAATCTTTCCTCGGCTTTCATCACGAGACTGAGGGGCCCGGGACAATCGAAATGGGAACTGCCGGCAGTCGGCGCGCTAGCCGCTCTGCTCTCCCTCGCGCAGACCTGGCCGCTCCTTGCTCGCCTACCGGACTCTATACCGGGCTGGCCGGGGGACAACTTCGCTTTTCTTTACAAGCTCTGGTGGTTTCGCACCTCCCTCGTCCAACTGCATCGCTCGCCTTTGTTCGATCCGGGCAGCTATGCGCCGTTTGGCTTCAATCTGGGCCAGGGTGAGCCTACTCTGATAAATACTCTGCCCGGTGTTTTTATAGGAACTCTCACGAACGACGTGGTCTCCTACAATCTTCTTGCCCTCGCGTCGTTTGCTGTGGCTGCCATCGGCGGGTACCTGCTCGTTCGAGAGGTCACATCGAGTAGACTCGCGGGGCTGCTTGGCGGCCTGGCCTTCGCGTTTTGTCCTTATCGCATGTCGCAGTTCGCCGGGCACCTGCAAATGTTGGGCACGGGCTGGATCGCGCTGGCATTTTACTTCCTGGAGAGGCTGCTGAAGACGCAGCAAACGCGGCAAGGCCTGTTCCTGGGCGTGGCCCTGGGCCTGGCGGCGCTCTCCGCGTGGTACTACGCTTACATGGTTGTTCTTGCCCTCGCCGTTTTCTTCCTGTTCAGAGTTATCGGCTTGCGCGCCAGTCTGCGCCCCTTCAGAGTGGCTCGCGGTCTCGTAGCGGGTGTTGTCGTATTCCTGTTGCTGGCAAGCCCCGTGGCGATACCCTCGCTCCAGCTATGGGCACAGGGTGGCCTGACGCACAGCGCCAAAGCAGCCGACGAACACTCAGCCGCACCTCTTGACTACATCGTGCCCAATCCTCTGCACCCGCTTTGGGGCGAGAGCGGCATGCGCGCCCATGCTGAACAGAATGTCATTGAGAGCGCCCTGTATATTGGCATTGTGGTCGTGCTGATCGTGATGGCAGGTTGGCTTGTCGCTCGCTACGGTATGGGTCCAACGAGCAAATCTGCATGGTTGGCGTGGCTTGGACTGGCCGTCGTTTGTTTCGTGCTATCCCTTGGCCTTACATTGCATGATGCGAATGGGCAGGTGAAGCTTGCAGGTGGTGGCGATATTCCACTGCCGGGCCAACTCTTGTACGATTGGCTTCCACTCTACTCATCTATGCGGGCCTTTGCGCGCTTCGGTGTCCTTGTGATGTTGGCTGCTGTGGCTCTGATGGGTCTTGGCTGGGTCGCCCTGCTACGTGCCGGGCCTGCATGGCTGCGAGCGCGACCCATATTTGGTACCTGCATGGCTGCACTCCTGCTTCTCGTGGACTTCTGGACCGGCCCTTATTCCTGGGGCACCAGCCGTGTAGAACCGGGAAAGCTCGAGAGCTACCTGGCAAAACAATCTGATGGTGTTGTAATGCAGATGCCCCTGGAAAGCTCTCAGTCGGGGCCTGCTCTCTATCGCCGTGTGTACTACGGCAAGGCCATAGCCTACGGTTATGAGACTTTCGAGCCGTCTGCATGGCGTTCGGCCCGCCCTGCACTGGAAGCATTTCCCTCGGATGCGTCGCTCGATGTTCTGAAAGGCTGGGGAGTGCGCTATATCGTCGTTAGCGGCAATGCCTATGGCGCTGATTGGGGGGGGACATTGTCCTACCTTACATCGTTGCCGCGCCTGCGCTATATGGCCGACTTTCAGGAACGTGGCACCTGGGACGTTGATCCGCAGGTGCTGGATGCGCGACCCGATATGGAAGAGTACGCCGCCCCTGATGCTCCCGCCGTTTTTGAGCTTGTGCGGTAATAGGGTGTGATCGTTCCCGCGCATAGAACAAAAGCGCGTTTTCTGGTAATATCTCAGTATGGAGAACAATTCGAATATACCTGAACGCGCATCAGGCTTCGACGAGCGACTGAAGGCTCTCCCCGGCACGCCTGGCGTTTACATAATGCGCAACAAGCTCAATCAAATCATCTACGTGGGCAAGGCGATCTCGCTGAAGAATCGCGTGCGGACGTACTTCGGTTCGCTCAAAGGCCAGGCACCAAAGGTATGGCGCATGGTGAACGAGGTGTACGACTTCGAGTACATCCTTACTGACACCGAGCTAGAGGCCCTCATACTCGAAAACCAGCTTATTAAGAAGCACAAGCCTCGCTACAACATTCGGCTCAAGGACGACAAGACATACCCGTACATCAAGGTAACGGTCAACGAGGAGTGGCCACGTG
>JBBSIK010000267.1:0-4942 GCA_038232115.1 Chloroflexia bacterium | reverse complement strand
CAGGTGGAGGCGCTTGCACTATCGCCCGAACTCTCGAACGCCTTACCCGTCAGCAGGCTCGCCTCGGCCAGGAGTAGGGACGCGGGCGACTGCTGCCGTAGCGCGTCCATGTAGCCTATCGCGTTCGAGTAGTAGCCCGCATCATACGCGATGTGCGCTGCCTGCATGGGTGATACAGTGCCGCTGGTAACCGCAGATGGCTCGATCTTGAGCAGCGAGTTCAATGCGGAGTAGAGGCCATAGGAGTAGGGCGCGCACGCTTTGCCTTTGCCACCACAGTCGCCCTTTAGATAGGAAAGAAGTCGCTGCTTCGCCAGATTAGCATCCCCTGCCAATTTTGCTTCATCGGCGGCGAGCACGGCGGCGGGTGCTCCATAGTTATCCAGGAGAGGCCGTGGATCGGATTGCTGCAACGCGGCCAGGCGAGCATATAGGTCGCGGGCGCCTTTGTGATCGCCACGGCGCGACTTCACATCAGCCCACGCCGCAAGCGCATCGCGAGTGTCTATATCAGAAGGCTTGTCATCGAGCACAGCTGTGTAGACGGTCTCAGCGTCTGCTGAAGCGCCCATCAGATGGGCTTTCATCAGCATAATGGCATGGCCGGACGGTCCGGCGCGCTTAAGATAGTTGTTGTAGGCCTGCACCGCTTCCGGCTCACGGTCGGTCTGCTCGTATATCTGCGCCATGCGAGCATATGCGCGCGGGGCACGGGGGTCATCCAGCGCGGAAAGAACTGTGTAGGCGCGTATGGCAAGGTCGCCTTGCCCGGCCTGCCAGTAGGTCGAAGCCAGGCCCCACAGAGCATCGCGGGCCTCGGCAGGCGAGCTGCTACCCACCAGGGCAGAATACTGGGATATGGCCGCGCTGTACCGTCCCTCACCTTGTGCGCGACTGGCTCCACGCAAGGCATCGCTCCAGCCCTCTGACTCGAGGGAGTACACAAGCTCGCCTAGAGGGTCTTTCGGGCCAGGGAGGGCAACGGTGCTCGGCAGAGGCGTGGAGGAATTGACGAGGGCGACGGCATCCTTGGGCACACCGGACAGACCTGACGCCGAGTTCTGCCCGCGAGCCACGTACCACCAGGTGCCTGCGCCCAGCAGCACAAGGGCGAGCAAAACCGCAAGGAACGTTATCCATGGCTGCATCTTGCGGGTGGATGCCTTGTTCGCTCCCTCGGCAATCTCAGTCGCAATATCTTTCCCAGAGGTGGGCAGAGACTCGGTATCATGCGCCCTTACTTCCGCAAGTGGCAGTTCGTGTTCAGACTGGGAAGGTGGATCCATAGGAACGTGCTGGAAACCTGCTAGATAAAGGGAAGTGTGATGCCATTGTGACCGCTAAGGGGCCACATTGCCCAGTATAGGCGGGGAGTTGGGCCGCGTCAAGCATGTGGATTATAGGTAAGTATTCAGAGTAAACATTACTCTAATGCCATCGTTGCTCCAAATTTTTGCCCTATCAGTCGGAGCAAGCGGTATCGTGTGTAACCGCCCCAATATGCAGCCTCACTGCCAACGACGAGTAGATGCAGTAGACGAGTACCAAAATCATATTCAGAACTGCACTCAAAGTCGGCGCAACTACAATCAAAAAAGACTTCCGTTCTAATTCGGAAGCCTTTTTCATGACTAATTATAGAACCAACCTTGTGCCGAGGACGTGACTCGAACACGTGACCCTGCGATTTTCAGTCGCATGCTCTACCAGCTGAGCTACCTCGGCGAATGTGCGCAGCGAGGGACTCGAACCCCCGACATCTTCCGTGTAAAGGAAGCGCTCTAACCAACTGAGCTAGCCGCGCGTTCTTGCGAGTGCGGTCGTTGGGAGAGACTTCGATACTGCAAGAGAGGCCGTGCAACCCTCTGACCGCCTGCGTGGTGCCGAGAAAGGGATTTGAACCCTTACCCCCTTATACAGGGGACTAGGCCCTCAACCTAGCGCGTCTGCCTGTTTCGCCACCTCGGCATTACCGGTACACTTCCGAAAAAGCGTACCGGTAGATTATACGTACTTCATTCTTTGTTGTCAAGGCAAATCCGGTGCTTACAGCACGCTCAAGGCACTGCTTGCGTTACGCGGAAGTTGTCGAACCGTGCCACGCCCGTTGCGAACGCATAGAGGCCCACTTTACCCTTCAGCAATACCGCGTTGCTAGCCTGCAAAACCGGCGCGCCATCCACCATAGCTGTCACGTTCGGCCCATCGGCTACAAGGCTCAACCGCTGCCATTGGTTACGAGCATAGCCCGCCCAATTAGACGACGAGGCCACCAATGTACGTCGCCCCGAGGATACTTGCAGTAATTCGGCTTTGGATGAGTTGTTTGGGACGTCCCCGTACATTCTGAACAGGTAGAAGCTATCGCCGGTGTAACGGAAGATCACGCCTACAGATTCGCCGCTGGCTGCTCGGAAATAGGTGTCCAGAGCGAAGTTATCGGTCGCCAGTCCCGTCTTATTCAGGAGCAAGAACGCATCCTCAGCCGTACCTTCCGTATGCGCATCTCCGACCTGTTCCAGCAGACCGCCTCTTGAGCGCCACATCGGAACATTGGCACCGGAAGGGGCAAGCGCCGCCAGGGGCTGCCAATCCGCCAGGTCAGTTGAAGCGAAGTCACTTTGATAGAGTAGGGGCCGCCCGGTCGTGGGCAAAGAAGGCGCAGCAGGGTAGGCGGTCGGGGAAGGCTCAGGCGGGCCAGGGGTGCCCGGCTGCACGATGCCCCCACCTGGAACGTTTACGCCTGATGTTAGCGCGGGGTAAAACTGGGCCTTGCCGGTCTGCGCGACAGAAGCGGGGCCACCCTGCTTATCCAGCATCTCCGAACCGAGCAGGCCAAGCTGGATCTCAAACTGTGTTCCTGCCAGTTCGGGGTGCAACTCCAAACGGTTACGCTCAAAGTATTGCACTGTATACGTTTTCCCGTCAGACTTGCTGGCCTCCGCAAACGGCTCCGAAAGAGGATAGCCGTACACCGGCAAGCCGCCCGTATTCTGCCAGTACTGTAGATACTTGCCGGTCAGGTTGTGAGATGTCTCAGGGAAGTAAGTCGCACCGGACAATTTTGCTACGGGCTTGAACGCACCCTCCGAGCGCCGGTTATCTGTGGCCTCGGCCCCAAGCAGTTGGAGTTCCACTTTATAAGGTTCGGGGTTGTTTGGATTGTATGTGAATAGCGCCCTCTCGAACCACTGAGCATCATAATCCTTGCCCGCTGAGTAGACCGTAGTGCGTGGAAGGCCGAACTGCGCAAGGCCACCATGTTCGTTCCAGTACTTCTCAAATGGCCCCCAGATCACCTGGCCTGTTTGCGGGAATTTTGTGTCAGCCTGTGCAAGGCCACTCAACTGCGCAGCGCCCGCCACCAGAGCCAGCGCAAGCGAGCAGGATGCCCATCGTTGTGAATGCTTCATGTAGTACCCCCATTCCAGTTAGATAAGTAGATTACCCCTTAGTATAACTCGCATCCATCGCCGGGGTTGCGCGTAGGCACGTAAGCGCATAGCCTATTCGGTGCTGAGGCGCATGCGTAAAAGGCTATTGCAGACTCCCTGCCAATCACGTATATTGGGCTTCGACGGAGAAGACACGCTCAGGAGCATCCTAACCTCTCTTCGGCCCTACTATACCGCACATGGGGGGTCCACATCCATTGACAAAGTACCTTGTGACAGGCGCGGCGGGCTTTATCGGCTCGAATATCGTTGAAGAACTGCTACGTCGAGGCGAGCAGGTCCGCGCACTCGATAACCTGGCGACAGGTCACATAGCCAATATTCAACCTTTCCTTGACCGAATAGAGTTCATCCAGGGCAGCATCAACGACACTCATCTGCTCTCACAGGCGATGAGCGGGGTTGATTATGTACTGCACCAGGCGGCCATACCATCCGTGCCCCGCTCGGTGGAGGATCCTCTATCGGCTCACGAGGCGAACGCCACCGGAACACTGAAGGTCCTCATCGCTGCGCGGGATGCACGGGTGAAACGGGTGGTCTTCGCCTCGTCCTCGTCGGTTTACGGAGAAAGCCCTACACTGCCCAAACGGGAAAGCATGCCCACACAGCCGCTTTCACCCTACGCGGTCAACAAGTTGGCCGGCGAGGAGTACTGCAAGGTATTTGCTCACGTATACGGACTGCCGACTGTGGCGCTGCGGTACTTCAACGTGTTCGGCCCGCGCCAGGACCCGAAGTCGCAGTACGCCGCTGCCATACCCGGTATCGCTTCCGCCATGCTCCGGGGTCAGCCGCCTACGATATACGGCGACGGCTTGCAAACACGCGATTTCACCTATGTCAGCAACGTTGTGAGCGCCAACTTGCTGGCATGCGCGCACGACGAGGCGGTTGGTCTCGCTATAAACATCGCCTGCGGCCAGCGCATCTCTTTGTTGGACCTCGTGGAACAACTGAACACGCTATTGGGTACCCACATAGAGCCGGATTTCGCGCCCGAGCGGGCAGGTGACGTGAAGCACTCGCTGGCGGACATCAGCCTTGCCGAGAGCAAGCTCGGCTACCGCACTGAAGTAGACTTCGGCGAGGGTCTTGCCCGCACGATAGATGCGCTCCGTGTGGCTAACGGCGAAAGCCCTGCGGGATAGGCGGGATCGTAGGAGGAATACTAAAGGTTGGAGTTTGAAGAGTATCGCATCATGCACGATGCCGAAGATGTGCATTGGTGGTATCGCGGCCTGCGCGGGGTCATGTGGGCGCTACTGGACCTGGAACGGGCACGTAGCCATCAACCGAAGATCCTCGATGCGGGCTGCGGCACGGGCGGCAATCTGCTAAACCTTGCGCAAAGCGGATTCACCGGTGCCGTGGGCTTCGATTTCAGTTCCGCCGCGCTCCACTTCTGCAAGGAGCGTGGACTCGAAAACGTCTGCGAGAGTTCTTTGATGGCTATACCCTTCCCCGCAGGTGCCTTCGACATCGTG
>JBBSIK010000266.1:0-4949 GCA_038232115.1 Chloroflexia bacterium | reverse complement strand
TTGAGCGCCGTTCGTCCGATGCGCGCAAGGGCAGGCTGGCTATAGTGACGGCATGTAGCTCCTGTAGCGTGAGGTCCACCAGCACTAGCCTGCACGTGGGGTTCGGTGCGTCATCGGGCGCGCTCCACACCCGGTATAGCAAGAAACGGCTATCGCCACTGAAAATAGCCCCATCTACCTGCCCCTGTTCCACGCTTACAAGTCGGGACGTCGCGCCTGTTGAGCTATCCGCACTCAGTGTTAGCGTATCGGTGTGTCTGTCTGTATCCCTCGATATTAGGAGCGACATGCCATGGAGTCGAGCAATCTCTGCCCGATCGGGAGGTTGCGGGTTCAGCGTGCGAGGGCCGTCCCCCGCTAAAGGAAGCGGGTAAGAAAAGATGCCGCCGCTCATGTCGAGCCACACCTGCCGGCTGTCAGAGCTAAACCTGGCTGCCAGAGGTGTCGTGAAAGCCAGAACGGGCAGCGACATCGGGTAGAGTATGTCTGCCTTCAGGTCGTAGAGGAACACGATGCCGGGGCCGCCCTGTGGGTCACTGCTAATATCAGTGCTGTATACGACCCAGCGGCTATCGGGCGATACGGCGTGGATAGTGGACGAGGCATCGGTGTGGGGCAATTGGTGAGGCTCGCCACCGTCGGCCCAGGCAAAGAACAGGCCACTCTTGCGCGTGCCGTTGACCCACGTCGCTTGCTTATAGAGTATGAGGCCATTAAGCAGCCGCACGTCAGCTAGCTGCTGAGGGATGTCCCGGTAGCTGGCATCTATTGCAGAGGCTTTACTGAGCGCGACCGCCGCCTGCCACGACTTCCCAACCTTGCGGTCAGCCATCGCCTGCGCGTACAGCATGTCACGAGAAGCCAGTTGATTGCGTACCTCGGCTGAACGTTGTGGCGTGTCCATGTAGCCAGAGGCTGCGATATATTCCTCTAGGGCCTGTTCGTAGTGGTGAGCCAGGGTCGCTTGCCGAGCGTGCGCATAGTGCTCAGATTGCGCGTTCTGCTGGAATGCGCTGTAAAGAGCGAAACCCACTATGCCCAGCAAGATAGCCGCACCCGCCACGAACTCCGCGCCACGCCCCGCCGAAAAGAGCCTGCCAGATAGAAGCCATGTAGGAAACGCGCCTGGGGCACCTGAAGACAAACTCCTCACGGGCGGGGATTTGGCGGGAACGGTGGAGACGGTAGAGAGGGCAGAGGCAAACTCGCGCACCGAGTGTTCGTCGGTCGGCTCACCACAATGGATGCAGAACGTGGAAGAGGGCTGATTCGGCTTTTCGCAATACGGGCACCGCTGCATGGCACATCACCACCTACATCGCAAGTATAGCACCAGGGAGAAGGAGTCAGGGAAACGACGGACGAGGGTAAATATGTTTCGTCGTCCGTCGTCTCCCTGGCCTCTTCATACGACTGAGGCGGCCGTACCGCATGACGCAAAGGTAAGCGGTGTTGTGCTTGCAGATCAGGTGAAAAGCCAGGGTTGGCGCGCGCGACGGGCAGACTTTATATGCAAGCTTCCCGATGAAGAGCTAGCAGATGTACTTGCCAAGCTTGCCGCGCAGCTGAACTAGTGCCACAGCAGGGGAGCTACCCCCAACAGGTGGGGCCAATTGAGGGATTGATAGACCCGCGCAAAGATAATGCAAAATACGTAAAGTTGTCTCGTCTCTTACCAGCAATCCCTTTTGCGCGCTGGGTAAGTCTTGACACGCCGCCTGAGCAGAGGCTATAAAGCACCCAGCCACAAGGTACCACACAGCACCGCTACCAAAGGCCTATTCCCATGTCCCCGCCTGCCGCATATACTGACCTTGTGGAAGGCATTTATACACGGCGCTGCTGTGTGTTGCCGGGTATTCACGCCGCACTCAAACTTACGTTAGGACAGGATATCTCATGCGTTTTTCTCCCATATCTACTAGCCCCCGATTTGTCGCCAGCCTATTGCTCGCGCTATTTGCCGCTTCTTCGGTCTCCAGTGCGCCAAGTTACGCACAGAGCAGCCCTAAGACCGGCGACCAGACAGCGCCACTCCCGCCTATGAGCAGGCCAGGTGCTAACGACTCCGCTAACTGCACTTTCAGCTTCAGCGACGTGCAGACCACAGACTATTTCTATGACGGCCTGCGCTATCTCTATTGCAGTGGCGCGGTGTCCGGCTACAGCGACAACACTTTCCGCCCTGGCAGCAACGCCACTCGCGGGCAGGTAGCCAAGATGGTTGTGCTGGCCGAGGGCTGGCCTTTACGCAACCCTTCTCAATCCAGCTTCTCGGACGTGCCGGGCGGTAGCGCCTACTTTCCCTACGTGGAGACGGCAAAAGAGCGCGGCGTCATCAGCGGCTATTCGGATGGCACCTTCCGCCTGAACGACAACGTATCGAGGGGCCAACTTGCCAAGATTGTGGCTTTGTCGCAGGGCTGGAGCCTGAGCAACCCTGTATCGCCTACATTCAGCGATGTGGCTCCCGGCTCGGCCTTCTACCCGTACATCGAGACGGCATCGAGCCGTGGTGTCATCGGCGGCTACTCGGACGGCAGCTTCAGACCGGCCAATCTGGCAACACGCGGGCAGATTTGCAAGATACTCTACTATGCCATCACCGGAGCCACGCCAGCACCGACGGGCTTGCAGCTAACGGCGCTAGAGCAGCAGACCGTGGACCTCTTCAACTCCCGCCGCACTGCTATGGGCCTGGGTCAGCTAAGGATCGACCCTGCGCTCACATACGCCGCTCGTAGGCAGTCTAATGACATCGGGCCACGTGGGCTGTGCCAGCACAACGGCACAGACGGCTCGTCCCCGTGGGACCGCATCGCGCAGGCAGGCTACAGAGGCTTCGGCAGCGGTGAAGTGGTCGGCTGTGGCTATAACACCGCTCAAGGGGTAGTTGACGGCTGGTGGAACAGCCCCACCCATTACGCCATCCTCGTAGGCGCGGCCATCAACGACATTGGTTGCGGCTGGTGGGTAGGCGACAACGGCGCTGGCTGGCAAACTTGCGACGTGGGCACCTCCACACGCTGATACGTATTACTGCTAATCAACTGACGAGAGCCACCTCCGCAAGTACAGGGTGGCTCTTTGTTATGGCGACTAAGTTGGCTCTGTAACCAAGTCCAGCCCACGCAGGTGGACTTCTTATGTGTTGCATGCGGTTTCAACCGCCGGGCGCGTTCGCAGATGAGGTATTCACCCACTATACATCTCCAGTCTCTTGTCGCTCACGCTCATTTCTAATATAGTGACTCCAATCAGACATAAATCTATCTCTGCTACCAGGAGGATTCTGCATTGCCATCTTTTACTGCGAATGCAAGCAAGGCGCACAGGTTCGTGCCCCAGGGCTTCGACCCGTCGGACGCGGAGACTATGGGCGCGTTGTACGACAAATTGGAGGCTCGAGACGTTTCCACCCCGGAGGCACTCGAAAGCTTTATCCTCGATTGGGAAGAGCTGAGTGGCGTACTGGAAGAGGAGAACACGGCCTCGTATGTAGATATGTCGGGTGACACCTCGAACGCCGATTACGAAGCGCGCTACATGAGGTACATCGAGAACATTATGCCGGTGTTCGAGCAGCGCGGCTTCGCTATCAAGCAGAAGATCGTCAACTCGCCTGCGATTGGCGATCTCGGTCCCGACTACAGAGTGTTGCTGCGCAATATAAGAGCCGAAGTGGGGCTGTTCCGCGAAGAGAATGTGCCGCTCCATATGGAAGAGATAAAGCTGGGCCAGGAGTACGAGAAGCTCACCGGCAACGAAACCGCCGAGTTTGGAGGGAAGATGTACACGCTGACGCAGCTAAAGCCGTTCCTGGAGGAGCCTGACCGCACCGTGCGCGAGGGGGCCTGGCGCGCCCGTGCCGAAGTCAAGCTGCAAGATGCCCCTACGGTAGACGACATCTTCGACAAGATGTACGAGATGAGGCACGAGATAGCACGCAACGCAGGCTTCGATAGCTACCGCGATTATAAGTTTCAGGAGTACAAGCGGTTTGATTACACCCCGGAGGACTGCATGCAGTTCCACGCGGCCATCGAAAAGCACGTTGTGCCTCTGGTGCAGCACGACTGGGAACGGCGCAAGCGAATATTGGGGCTGGACACCTTCCGGCCCTGGGATACCGAGACGGACCCGCAAGCCCGAAAGCCCCTGCGCCCGTTCGAGACGGCAGACCGCCTCAAGGAAGGGGGCATGCGGATCGTCAGCCAGGTAGACCCTCAGCTAGGCGGCTTCCTCAGCACTATGGTGCATAGCCGCCTGCTCGACCTTGAGAACCGCCCCGGCAAGGCCCCCGGCGGTTACTGCACAAGCTTCCCCGACAGCCGTGTGCCCTACATCCACATGAACGCGGTGGGCACCAAGGGCGACGTGGACACATTGCTGCACGAGGGCGGGCACTCGTTCCACTACTTCCTCGCCCGCGACCTGCCCCTGATGAGCTATCATTTCACCGGGGCCGAGTTCGCGGAAGTGGCCTCAATGAGCATGGAATTGCTGTCCAGGCCCTACCTGGGCGAGTTCTACAGCGAGGAAGAGTTAGGGCCACTGCTCGACGACCAACTACGCGGCGGGCTGTCTGGGCTGCCCTGGATCGCTATGCTCGACTCGTTCCAGCAGTGGGTCTACACAACCAGCGATCATGGTGCAGAAGCACGGCGAGCCAAGTGGCGCGAAATCGAGCAGCGGTTCCGCCCCGGCCTCGATTGGACAGGCATCGAGCAGTACCGCGACACCGGCTGGCAGTACCTCCACGTGTTCCTCTACCCCTTCTACTATATAGAGTACGGCATCGCGCAACTGGCCGCCTTGCAGGTGTGGCTCCGCTCGCTGGAAGACCCACAGGGCGCAGTAGAAGCCTACAAGCACTCCTTATCGCTGGGTGGCTCTCGCCCCCTGCCGGAGCTATTCCAAGCCGCCGGCCTGGAGTTCGGCATGGGCGA
>JBBSIK010000265.1:0-4981 GCA_038232115.1 Chloroflexia bacterium | reverse complement strand
CTGGTTCGTACCCCATCGGTTTGGGATTGGGAGTGAAATACCGCCTGCACTCCTGGCATCTCATCCGCTGCGAGCCTGTGCGGTTGCGCCCTGCTTTCACTATATGGCGGCTCTGCCTACAGTATGGGCATGTTCTTTGTGTCTGTTCCATATCTCTATTTTACTGCTTCTCTGCCTTTTTCACCACTCCCTGAATCCCTTTTCTATTGACAAAAACAGGCATGGGCAACATATATGCCTGTACCAAATCTGCATATGCTTTTACCTGCGCTTCTTCCCAGCCCGGCCCCATCCCTAGCTCGGCTGCCAGTATGTGGGCCACGCGAGGAGCCGCCTCCAGGCCGGCACGCACATCGAGCAGCAAGGAGCGGGTGCGCCGCGACAGCACATCCTCCACAGTGCGGGCAAGCTCATAGCGAGCCGCCCACACTACCTCTCCCACCACGTAGGGCAACCTGGGGTGCAGCAAGCGCCCCCAGCTCGGCTGCTCGTCCAGCACCCTATCCAGTGCCCCGAGGTCCGAGCCATATGCTGAGAAATGGCTTCCGGTCGGCATCGCCGACGCTTCGCACCAGCCGTGCAGCTTCAACCCTTCTGTGAGGGAGGGACGGGTGTGGAGTTGACCAACACGAGAGGCTGCATCAATGGCGTCTGCCCCCATGCGGCGATAGGTAGTCCACTTACCACCCGTTATTGTCACGAGGCCGGAGCGCGACACCAAGAGTGAGTGGTCCCTTGACAGCGACTTTCCTTGCTTGCCCTCACCTCGTTTGACAAGCGGCCTCAACCCCGCGAATATGCTCAAGATGTCGCTTTCGGATGGTGCCTCATCGAAGTAGCGGGCCGCGTGCGACAGCAAGAAATCTACCTCCTCATGGAGGGGACGCGGCTCGATGGAGACACTCTTCACAGGTGTATCGGTCGTACCGAGCAGAGTGCGCCCAAGCCAGGGTATCGCAAAGAGGACCCGCCCATCGTCGGTGCGCGGCACCATGAGCGCGCTGTCGCCAGGGAGGAGCCGACCGTCCAATACCAGGTGGATTCCCTGGCTTGGGGATAGCAACCTCTCGGCGTCCGGCTCGTCGAAGCGCCGCACTGCGTCTGCGTATACGCCCGTAGCGTTGACAACAGCGCGTGCCGATATTTCAAACTCCGTGCCGCGCTCAACGTCACAGGCGCTAACGCCCGTAACGCGGCCACCCCTCTTGAGGAGGCCCATGACGGGCATGTAGTTGATAGCAGTCCCACCTAAATCGAGCAGCGTCCGCATAAGCGTGATGGCGAGGCGAGCATCATCGAACTGGCCGTCGAAATAGCTAATCCCACCACGCAAGCCTCTCTGCTGGAGGATAGGAATGCTTTGCAGCGCCTCATCTCGTGACATCAGGCGGCTTGGCCCCAGGCTGTACTTCCCCGCGAGTTGGTCATATAGCTTGAGGCCAGTGCCATAGAAAGAGCGCGACCACCACTCATAAGAGGGCACTATGAAGCGGAGGCTGTGGACGAGGTGGGGCGCGTTTCGAAAGAGCAGACCGCGCTCGTGCAGCGCCCCCCGCACCAGGCCGATATTGCCTTGTGCAAGGTAGCGCACGCCCCCGTGTGCCAGCTTGGTGCTGCGACTCGATGTGCCCTGGGCGAAGTCGTGCGCTTCAAGGAGTAGAGTGCGGTGTCCGCGTGAAGCGGCATCTACAGCCGCGCCCAGACCGGTCGCCCCTCCACCTATGACGATAATATCCCAGTTCCCCTGTGTACTCACACGGTCAAGAAGATTTGCTCGCGATATAGGCCCCACAGGGATAGTATAAAGTATCCAATGGCCTGTAGTGTGCGGATCAGGCGTACGGAGCCGCAACATGCCCAGCGAGGCGGTACTATTCCTTGTCCAATAGCCCCTCGGCATAGCTCCTGCAATTGCTGCAGTATGATCTACCTGCTGATCGCTCAACTCCTCTCCTTATTGCTTGACCTGTTCGCCATCAGCCGACGCTCCGAGCGACACAAGGGTTTGCAGATCCTGCTCCTCCGTCACCAGTGGCGCATCCCCCAACGCCAACATCCTCAGAAGCCGACCATTTCTCGTTGGGATAGACTCGCTTTGGCGGTACTCGCTGCTAAACTCACTGGCTCAGGCCGTGGCGTGAAGGCGAGATTAGATGGGGTGCTGCTGTTGTTCAAGCCAGACACCGTGCTGCGGTGGCACAGAGACTTGGTTCGCCGTAAGTGGACCTTCACCAACCGACCAACAAGCCGTAGGCCCCCCACCTGCCCTGGGCAAGAACGACGTCTGGAGCGTGGGATCATATGCCGCACCCACGAACGGCTGGTCCAGCTACACTTTCACGATGCTACAGCGCTGGGACGGAGGGAGGTGGAAGATCGTGGTGCCGGGCACCCGCTCTATAGGCGCGCCACTTACCAGCCTGGCAGCCCTGCACACTGATGACCTGTGGGCACTCGGTCCCGGTCTGGCGGTGGCCCACTGGGACGGCGGCACCTGGGACGAGGTGAGAAAGCCGGACTACTATGGGCAAGCAACAGGAATCGAGAAAGCAGTTGCCTTGTCGTCGGGTGAGATCCTGACGCTTGGCCACAACTCGGAGGGCCGCCTACTCGTTGGACAGTTAAAGACCACGGGCGGGCAGTGTAACGCCTCCGAAATCCGACTGACTGCGCCGCCCACACCAACAGTCCCTCCGCCCGTGCCCATCAGCGCACCGTAAACCGGCGGGTCACCGGGCAGCTACCAGGAGCACAGTCCCACCGACTAGTAGTGCCAGCCTGAACCTGGCAGCGATACAGGCCGTGACAGAGGCCACCCGCGAGGCTGCCGGGTGGTTCCTGGTGCCCCTAACGTCCCTAGCGTCCCTGGCGGGCCGTTGGTCAGGCATGTTTCCGCTTGTGCCTCAGCAAGCATCGGCAAGCAAGTCCGCAACCTGCAAGCCAGGCCGTCCGTTGGAATTAGCGGGAAGATGATGAAATATCTTCATTGGTAAAGCGAACAAGTCCTACAATAGACAGGATCATGAGCGGGTAGGCCAGTAAGTCACTGCCAGCGCCCGCCTGCTCGTGGCTTCTTTGTCTCAGGAGACGACAATGAACGCCAAACAGCGCTTATCATCATACTTATCGAGATGGGTCCTCCTGGCCCTTGGTGTAGTGGGCCTCCTCGGGTTTGGCACATTTTGGTGCGTAGTCCACCTAACTGGTTCAGACGGCGTAACCGCGGTAGATGCTGCTGATATCGCCTCCGGCTGCTGGAGCACCTCGACAGGAGCTTCCCTGGCCTCGCCTGAAGTAACGCTCAATGGCATAGCCGCCCATTCCCCAACCGACGTTTGGGCAGTGGGCACCAACACACCGCCTAATTCTCGCTCCCTTACCATTATCGAGCACTGGGATGGCCATAGCTGGAGCCAGGTGGCTAGCCCAAGCCCAGGTGCTTTCATGAACACGCTCTCCGCAGTGGCAGTTGTGTCGGCGAACGAGGCATGGGCCGTGGGTTTCTATGGCCAAGCGGGCACCGACAGCAAGATCTTAATCCTGCGCTGGGATGGTCGCTCCTGGATTCAGGTAACCAGTTCGAGCGTGGACCGCACAGGCCAACTGGCAGCGGTAACCGCCATCTCCGCAAACGACGTGTGGGCCGTCGGTCTCCACTCTTCCGGCCAGGGTGAGCAGACCCTTGCCCTCCATTGGGGTGGCACAAGCTGGACGCAGGTTGCCACTCCTGATGCTCCGGCTCCCGGCCCCAATGGTGTGATCGACAATAGCTTGCAGGCGGTCACGGGCTCGGCTCCTGACAACGTGTGGGCGGTGGGACGTGCCGCAAGTGGAGGCATGACTGCACCACTGGTGATCCGCTGGGATGGGCACATCTGGACGCAGGTGCAACTCCCCAATCTGGGCCTTTCGCTCGACCTGCGGGCGGTGGCGGTGCTCGGCCCTGATGACGTGTGGGCTACGGGTGGCAGTTTCGAGCACGGCACCTTCGCCATGCATTGGGATGGCAGGACCTGGGATACTCCGCCAACCCCGTACCCAGGTGATTACCCAAGCAGTCTCAATTCTCTCGCCCCGATCTCTCCGAACGATATATGGGCGGTGGGCACCGTAGGCTCCTCCCGCCTGCTGGTAGAGCACTGGGACGGCAGATCATGGAGCATCGTTCCCGGGACGCCCAACCCAAGAGGCGCGCTCACCGGCAGCGTTGCAGCCATACCAGGCTCATCAAGCGCGCCGGGCGGCGAGCTGTGGATAGCAGGCTCTGCCATAGACCAGCGTACCGAACTGAGGCAAGCGCTCCTTGTGCATCGCACCGCTGGACCGTGCGGATCGCCCCCTCCCCTCCCCGCCCTCGCAGTCTCCGACGCCTGCTACAGCCGAGGCCGCGATCCTCCTCTCGGATAGCATCCCTTACCTCTATGATGACAAGCCGGCAGGTCGAGGACGATACATCTTCTGGACGGACACTCATACCTCTCCATGGGCCATCGCGGGGTACGACGTGGATGCGGGGCGGGCCTTCACCGTCACTCAAAGGCCGCTCCTCAAAAGGATAATCGCCACCGACGGTAAGACTCTCGCCTGGATCGAGAGACCGCCCAACGGCGCGCCCGAACGCATACGCGGCTATGACATCGCGGCTGGCAGGGAGTTCCCGATCATCGAGTCGACCGCCGAGCGCAACTTCATGGCCCTCGCTCTCGACGGGAACAACCTGTACTACGAGGAGCTAACGACCGGGCACGCCGGTCTGTACGCGCACGACATAGCTACCGGAGCCGAAAGGCTCGTGTCGGATAAGGGCAAGCGCCCGGTTGCCGGGGACGGGGTGCTGCTGTGGGAAGAGGAGGTACCCCACTGCGCCGGAGGCCTGTGCACTTATGACTGGAATCTCCATATGCTCAGAAGTGACGGCACCGCCAGGTTGGTCGCTACTGTTGGTGAAAACGAGTTCAGCAGCTACGACGTTTCAGGAGAT
>JBBSIK010000264.1:0-4987 GCA_038232115.1 Chloroflexia bacterium | reverse complement strand
TGCAAGGTGTCAACGTACTTCCCCTGAATGAGAGCATAATGCAGCAGTTTGCTCGCCTTCGGGGACAGTTACGCGCCCAGGGCAACATCATTGGCGACTTCGATCTGCTGATTGCGGCGACTGCCCTTGTATACCAGCTTACCCTAATCACGCGCAATAGGCGGCATTTTCAGCGCGTGCCAGGTCTTTCCCTGTATCAATCTCTCCCCTGACAGGATTGTTTGGCAGTAGACTATGTCAGTAACACCATGAACGAAACTATATACCAACGTGCTTTCCGGTGTGCAGGCCATCATCGCAATCAAATCCTAAAAAGTGAGCTTTGCGGCTGCTTCTACTGTCTAGCCGTTTATGAACCTGTAGAGATCGAGTGGTGGATCGAGTCAAATGAAGAGGGCGTGGGCATGACCGCACTTTGTCCCGAATGCACCATCGACTCGGTTATCGGCTCTGCATCAGGATTACCGATTACTACAGAGTTTCTGAAGGAAATGAAGGGGCATTGGTTCCAAGAAGGACCTCTCCCTTCACAAAGCACTTAAACTGACCAACACCCATCACCCCACACCCCACTCCGGGTGCGCCACCACAAACTGCCGCGCCAACCTCTCCGCTTCCACCTTGTCGTCCTTGCCCAGCGCGCCGTCGAGCACCAGGCCCAGCAGGTAGCCCTTCAGATGGCCTATCCAGGGACCGGGGCGACCGCCGAATAGCTGCATTAGTTCGTTGCCGTCGAGAGGGCTGGCTAGCTTCTCGACCTCTTCCTCGGCCTTGATCTGCTCGCAACGCTCGTGTAGCGCGTCTATGCGGCTGAGGGCGGCAGCAACACGCTGGGCGCGCTGCGAAGTGATGTCGGCTCGGGAGAGGGCGAACAGGCGGTCGGTGATAGGGGCCGTCTCGCGGAGAAAGCGGCGCACGGCACCATCCGACCAGCTTGCTTCATACAGGCCAATACGTAGGTGCTCAGCTATAAGCTGCTCCACCTGCGCGACTACTTCCTGCGGGCGGCGCATGCGAGTAAGGATGCGCCGGGCCATCGCAGCCCCCAGCTTCTCGTGCCCGAAGAAATGCACCTCACCCTCCGTGATGCCATACGTCGCCGGCTTGGCGACATCGTGCAGAAGCGCCGCCCACCGCAAGACCAGGTCGGACTCCGTGCGGTCTACCACCTTGAGGGTATGCGGGTACACCTCTTTGTAGTGCAGAGGCCCGCGCTCCATCTCGTGCATTTCGAGCATCTCAGGTACGGTGTATTCCAGCAGCCCCAGGCTATCGAGCAGGCTTATCCCCTCGCTCGGAGGGTTCGCCATCAGCAGGCGGTCCATCTCGTCGCCCACCCGCTCGCGGGCCACATCGCCAAGCAGATACGTCAGAGCGCGGACTGCCTCCTGCGTGTCACGGTCAATAAAGAAATTGAGGGTAGAGGCAAACCGCACCGCTCTGAGCAGACGCAGTGGGTCTTCCCTGAACCGCGCTTCCGGGTCGCCTACAGCCCTCACGAGGTGGTGCTTTATGTCAATGTTGCCATCGAAGGGGTCGTGCAATTCACCTGTGGTAAGATCGCGGGCGATGGCGTTGACTGTGAAATCGCGGTGAGCGAGGTCGGTGTGGAGAGCGGCAAGCATGTCGCCGCCAGGGGGCACTTCGTCCTGATTGCGGAAGGTGGTCACCTCTACCGGCATGTCGCCTACCCTGGCGGCGATGGTGCCGAACTTCTCACCTATGGGGTATATGACGTCCGGCCCCGCCGCTTCCAGCATCTGCTTAATGGCCTCTACGGGTGCTTCGGTGGTGAGGTCGAGGTCGTGGATAGACACGCCCATGAGGCTATCGCGCACGCTGCCACCTACGAGGAAAAGGCTGTACCCGGCCTGCCGCGCCTGCTCGGCCAGCCTATCCAGGAAGCTATCCACGTTGGTCAGCAAGCTGGGGAACAAACAGAACATCACTCCTGACGTACCCTCTCGCCGAACAGCGCGCGACCCACCCTGACCATCGTCGCGCCTTCCTCTATCGCATACTCGAAATCGTCGCTCATCCCCATGCTCAGGTGCCGCCACTCGCCAGGATGCTGACTCCGCAGGTCTTCCAGCAGTCCACGCAAAGTAGCGAAAGTATCGCGCAGTTCCCGCTCTTCCGCGCCCATCCGAGCAATGGTCATCAATCCAACCCCATGCAGGTTGGGGCAACCGCCAAGCGCCTCGGCCAGCCTGGGGAGGTCAGGCACAGGCACACCCGCTTTGTTCGCCTCTCCTGTTACGTTCACTTCAAGCAGCACCGGCAGAGGATCGCCACCTCTTTCATACAACACAGCAGCGTCCAGATCGTCCAGTAAAGATATGCGGTCCACCGAGTGGATGCAGTCGAAGTACCGCACCGCCTGCTTTGCCTTATTGCGCTGCAAGTTGCCGATCAGGTGGAGGGTGATGCCTCCTCGCGGCACTAATTCACCATAGGCAGGGGTGCTGTCCAACGCCGCGAACTTCGACATCGCCTCCTGTATGCGGTTCTCCCCTAGATTGGTGACGCCCACTTCGATCACGGCCAATATGCTCTCAACCGGCTGTGTCTTCGTGACAGCTACGAGCGTAACATCGTCCACCGGGCGACCCGCCCGCTCTGCCGCCTGCTTCATACGCTCTCGGACGGCTATCACGTTGTGCTTTATGTCAACTATCACTTGGCACGTTATCCCGCAGACCCATAACAGCGCCAAACAGTCCGCACTGGCCCGCCTCGCCACGATGCGAGTAGAAGATGCTTGTATGGTGCATCGTGCAGATGCCTTCTAGCGAGATGTTCTTGAGCGGCACGCCCGCCTCTACAAGATCGCGCCTTATCGCTTCCCAAAGATTGAAATACATCCCCCCTTCGTACACTTCCAACCGTTGCGGGCGCTGCGTCCAGGCACGTGGGAACGACTCCTCGGCGGCCTGTACCACGTTTGAGCCGACTTTATAGCAACAGGGGCCAATGCCAGGCCCTATAGCTGCCACTATATCCTCCGGGCGCGAGCCGAATTGCGCCGACATAGCCTCCACCACTTTGCCTGCGATGCGGCCCACGGTGCCCTTCCAGCCCGAATGCGCCAGCCCGACCGCTCGATGCACGGGGTCGTAGAAGAACACCGGCGGGCAATCGGCGGCGAGGGCGAGCAGATAGAGGCCCGGCGTGTCGGTAATCATGGCGTCGGTCCCGTATATGCTGGGGTTATCAGGGCGCATGCCACGCCCGGCATCTTGCGGTCCCACAAGCGCCACCTCCGTACCGTGTACCTGCTGGCAGCCCACCATGCGGTCGAGGGATATGCCCAAGCGGACGGCTAGCCGCTCACGATTGGCGAGGGCCACAGAGGGGTCAGGCGGGTGTGCGGGGCTGCCACGACGGGCGCTCAGGTTCCAGTCGTGGCCGTCGGGAGATAGGCGCGTCGAAATGCCCTGCAAAAGCTCCGGGAAGCGGCGCAGGGCCAATATGCTGTATATGCCGTCTTTGAGAGGCAGCCCGTCGAGGGGCGTCGGATTAGGTGCGCTACCTGAGCTGCTGGAGGAAATCGTCTGCATCCTTGTCTGGTTCTTCTCCATCGTCTAGCTCGTCTTCCGGCAAGGGGTCGGCATCGGAGCCATCTTCTTCTTCTTCCACCGATTCTTCGTCATCATCGTAGCTACTTATAAACTGGTAATTCTGCACGCTCGGAAAATACACCTCAATACCATACCCACCCGGCACGCCAAGCGGCTCGCTGATCTCAGTCATGATCTCGTCAATGAGCGTGTCCATCGTCTCTGTCGAACCTGGGCCGTGCGCCCGATTGTAGCCCGCAGCGAACTCCTGCCATATCAGCAGCGTGCCCACAATCTGATCGTCCAGGTAATGCACGTCTGCCTTACCGATATTTACCGGCGCATCGTGTTCGTCTCGGTGGTCGATATCGAAGATAAGTATCTCCTCCGAGGACTGGGTGCGCGTGGTGCGCTTCAACTTAAGGTTCACGGTCGCTTTGCTCCTGAAACGTGAGACGTGACGCATCTTGCTCAACAGGGTCCAGTGGGTAGCAGCACCCATGTTTAGCGAACCGCGTTACGTTTCACGTCCTACTTCCCCGCATCGTTCACGTATCCCAATATGATCTGGTCTATCACTTCTTCCACAGGAGCTTTGTCATCGGTGAAGACGAGCGTTGATGGGTTCGGCTTGACCTCACGGATGTTGCCCTTTTGGAGGCTTGCGGCGAATATTTGCTTGAGGATTGGCTGGTCCACATGGGCGGCATTCTCGGCGAAATTCTCTATACGGCTGGGCTGGTTGGTGCCGACTACCATGCTGTTAGCCATCGTGGGCACGTCTATCACATACACGTTGGGGTATACCTGTAGCATCGTGTTGGCGAGGGCGTCCACCAGGCGGGTGTCGTTATAGGTGCGGCCCGCATTGATCATCACAGCGCCATCGGGCGTGAGGTGGTCCTTTACTTCCTGGAAGAACTCCTTCGTGGTGAAGTGAAAGGGAATGTAGGGCTGGCGATAGGCGTCTATGCCTATCACGGTCCACTTTTTGTCCTTGCCGTCGGTCTGGAGAAAGGTGCGCCCGTCCTGCTCGTGCGTGGTGACGTTGGGCATCGTGTCGAGTGCGAAATAGCGGCGGCCCACGTCCACAATCTCAGGGTCTATCTCCACGCCGTCTACGGGCACGGGGCCATATGCGGCGGTGAGGATGTGGGCAGCGGTGCCGGCAGCCGAGCCGATCATCGCCATGCCCTTCATGTCGGAGGGGCGAAAGCCTTTGCTGAAATAGGGCGCGACCGACCAGTAGTCCCACGGCCCGCCCGTCAGCACCTGGTCGGGGTTATATATAGAGTGGATCGCATGCCCCTCGTTGAGCATAAGGGATGTTTTCTCGCCTTCCCGGATAACCTGGATATAGTTATAGGCCGATTCCTTCTCGTAGATAAGTTGGCACATAGCGGGCGTTTTAATAAGGCCCCTCGGCG
>JBBSIK010000263.1:0-5007 GCA_038232115.1 Chloroflexia bacterium | reverse complement strand
TGGCCGCGCCGTATATCATCTTCTGCTTGTCGAATGGACGGTAGTAAAACTCCTGGTTGATAGCGTTGTAGGTGTCAATGAAAGACGACCAATTGGCATCGCCAGACATCTGGGAGGGTATTCCGGAGGGCGACGGTAAAACAGAACCTGTGCCCGTTGTGGCTTGCACAGGAGAGGTCCTGCCCTGGCCGGTCAGATACATAGTGCCCGCGCCGAGGCCATAGGCCACCAGGGCCACCAGCAAAACCAGCAGTATCAGGGGAGTTGTCTTCCCTCTGTTACCAATATTCATCGAGTTCTCCTAACTTAGAACTGAGGGAGTGGGACCGTGGGCAGTTTACGAGTAGTTTCAGACGCACTTACAAGCGCACTTACAAGCGCAGTCGTCTATTCAGGAAGAAGTGTGCCGTAAGTGAAACGTCACGCCCGGCATGTGCATGGTGGCGTGACCCTTAATTATACGCAAGGGGCGACGGAAAGTGCAACAAGCAGAGAAGCTCGTATTCCATCAACTGTTGGCATCGAAGAAGCTATTCGGCGAACACCTCAAACCAACTACCAGCGCGGCTTACGCTTCTACCAGGATAGGCGGGGCGCACAGTGTAGAGGCTAATTCGTGCTCGCGTTGTTGCAGACGCACGTCCAGGCTGGTAGTGCGGCGTTCTTGCGAGCTACTTCGGCCTCCGGGCAGGGTATGTAGTCAAGACTCTCCTCCAATGTCCTGCGCCTTTGCGTTTCCGTCTCCTAATCCCCAGTCCCTAAGCCCCATAGAACCCATCCAGCGCCAGCGTAGGGAGAGTGAAATAGAAAGTAGCGCCTTCGCCTGGCGTGCTTTCGACCCAGATGCGGCCTCCCTGAGCTTCCACAAGGGCGCGAGCAATCGCCAGGCCCAGGCCGGTGCCGGAGCCGGAGCCGGAGCCGCTGTCAGCCTGGTGCCACTGGGCGCGGTAGAACTTGTCGAACAGGTGCGGCAAGTGCTCCGGCGCGATGCCGATGCCGTTGTCGGCCACGCGCACCGTCACTTCCCCGACGCTTGCATCATGCGTAGCTTGTACGCATACCTGCTCGGCCCCTGAGTACTTGGCAGCGTTTTGCAGCAGATTCACCAGCACCTGCTCGACGCGGCGGGGATCAGCCTCTACCACGGGCAAAGCTTCGTCCAGCTTGCACTCGAAACTGATCTCAGGGTGCTGTTTGGCAAGGCGGTCAACCACCTCCCGGCAGAAGCGACGCAGCAGCAACGGCTCGGTGGCGATGGGCAATCGCTCGCCCTCGATGCGTGACATCTCCAGCAAGTTCTCTACCAACTCTTGCAGCTTATCGCTTTCGTCCGAGATGATATGTATGAACTCCCGCCGGGTCGCCTTATCCCAATGACCGTCCTCTGCCAGCAACGTGCGCGAATAGCCCTTGATAGAGGAGAGGGGCGTGCGTAGTTCGTGCGATACCATCGAGACGAAATCATCCTTGAGGCGGTTGGTCTCGCGCAGGGCTGTTGTTTCGGCGGTCTCCTTAATGAGGCGAGTATTCTCGATAGCCACGGCAAGCTGGTCGGCTACCCCCTTGAGAATAGAAGCATCATCCTCGTCGAAGGTGTTGGGAGTGTTACTCACAACGCGCAGCATACCCAGACGGTGCTCACCCAGGCATATGGAGATGAGCAGCAGCGAAAGCACACCGCGCTCGGCCAGCATATGCAACACAGGAGCCTTGCCTAGCCGAGTATCACCGCTAATAAATGTAGTAGCCTGCGAAATCAGGTCTATATCCGCCCCAATCTCCTCCCCGCTCACACCGGCGGGATCGGCATTAGAAGAAACGATGGTACGAACCGGCGACCGGCCAGTTGCATCGAGCAGAGTGATACTCGCACCCGAATGCCTAACTATACGGTCCATACCACGGAGCGCGGTATCAAACACCCCGTCCAGATCGAGCGATGAGCGATTGATCGAGCGGGCAAGTTCGTTTACCAGTTCAAGACGGGCTGCTTTGCGCTCGGTATCAGTGAGCAGGTTTAGATTCTCGCGGCTCTGTTTGAGGATGCGCTGAGAGGCGTTGCGCACGATGGTGAACAGGGAGACGTACAGGAAAAATAAGCCTGTGAAGATGCTCGTCCACAGGAAGGAGTTAGTGAGGTTGATCCGGTCCTTCAAGTCTTCGATGTCATAGTAGCCCTCGATGGCACCCACAACGTCACCGCTCCCAGGTAGCCTCAAAGGAGTATAGACCTCCAGTAGCTGGCCGAAGCCGCGCTCGTCGGTGTTCTCCAACTTGTCCAGCGGCGATATATCAGCAACCGGGCGACCATCGAACGCCTGCCGAAGGTCGTCGGCAAGTTCAAATCGCTGCCCAACCAGCTTGGGGTCGTCCGAGTAGGCGACCATACCATCGGTATTCCAGACCTTCAGACGCACAAGCCCTGCCCCGCCGAGGTTCGCCAGAGCGCGCTCGATCAAGGTGTAGACGTACTTTCCCTTCTCCTCCTCGGTAGCATCCTTGGGCGGGGGGTAAGCACCCTCCGCAAGCACTTTTTTGTCGAGGTATGCGCCCACAATCGGCATGACCAACCCGGATACAACCTGCTCTTGCTGCTGCAACGCCTGATCCTGGAAAAACTGCGTCAGATTATACCCCAACAGAGCGCCGATCATAACGAACAGCGCCAGGCTAAGTATGGAGAATTGTGTCAGCAAAGAAGGTCGAGGCATGGTTCTCAAACGTGACGAGTGAAATGTGATGCGGCTTGCCAGGAGAGTTAGTCTGGTACCAGCGTCTGTGTTTAGCGAACCGCGTCACGTTTCACTCGTCACGTCGTGGTACCTGGAACCTGTAGCCGAAGCCGGGTTCCGAGATGATATATTCGGGGTTCGAGGGGTCCGGTTCGATTTTTTGGCGTAGGGAGCGGATGTAGACCCATAGGTAGCCGCTCTCCTCTCGGTATTCATGGCCCCATACTTTGGACAGCAAGTCGGCGTTGGGGATCACCTTGCCTGCCTGTAGGGCCAGTTGCTGGAGCAGTTTGTACTCGGTGGGTGTGAGCTTCACAGGCTCCCCGGCACGCTCTACCTTACGGCGCACGAAATCGATCCGCAAGTCGCCTGCCTGTAAGCTGTGCGCCTCCTCGCTGGCGGTGCCGGTATTGCTGCGACGCAGGAGAGCACGCAAGCGCGCCACAAGCTCGTCGGGGTCGAACGGCTTGGTCAGGTAGTCGTCGGCTCCTATATCGAGGCCCTTGACCTTCTGCGCCTGCTCGCCCATCGCCGTCAGCAGTAATATAGGCACGTTCGAGATTTCGCGTATCCGCTGCGTCAACGTGAAACCGTCAATGCCTGGCATTGTGACATCCAGCACCACCGCCTCCGGCTGCTGCATATCGAACTGCTCAAGCGCAGCCGCCCCATTTGAGGCCGTATCCACCACGAAGCCGGCCCTCTCCAAGTTCACCCGCACCAGCCTCAAAATGCGCGGATCGTCGTCCACCACCAGTATGTTAGTCTTGTTCTGCATATCGGACGGGGTGTTGCGTATTTCGTGTTCGCTACGGTAAGAGCTTACCAGATTTTACACCAGATTGCCGCTTTGTCAGTTGCTCATTGCTAGCTCGCGTTACTTTCCACCTTCGCCTCATTACTCACTACGCCCCTTGGTAACACTGCTGTCTGTTTCTTAAGGCGTTCTTAAGGGCACATTGCGCTGCTTTCAGGGGCTTGCCACTAAGATGTCCCCATCAGCCAGAGACGTATCATCGAGGCCCTACAACAACAAGAACAAGGAAGAAAAGTGTGCTGCTATTATGAACACAGCTACCATCAATACTCAAACTGAAGTATATACCACGCCCATCACCCGCGCTACGCAGAGCCGCAGGACCGCCCCCGATATAAGCAGGCAAGATGCGCTGCGGAAGATATACGATGCTCATGTGGAGCAGATATACAAGTTCATATTCTACAAAGTGGGTAACCGCGAGGATGCAGAGGATATAACATCGCAGGTGTTCATAAAAGCGGCAAATTCGCTGGACATAGCGCAGGAGGAGCCGACCCGGCTGGCGTGGCTCTACCAGGTGGCCAGAACTACGATCACCGACCATTGGCGTAACTTCTACAAGAACCTGGTGTGCAGCCTGGAACAAATGGAAGAAGCCACGCCTCTCCATCTGGCCGCCGAGCCGTTGCGACCAGGCATCGCTGAAGAGGAAGAGATGGACGCCGCCGCAGCCAGAGTAGGCACTGTTCTGGGCATGCTCCCCGACAATTACCGCCGAGTGCTAGAGCTTCGCTTCCTCAAGGGTTACTCCCTCAGAGAAACCGCTCTGGCAATGGGCATCACCGACGGCAACGCCAAAGTACTCCAGCACCGCGCATTGCGTAAAGCTGTGAGCGTTGGGGCTAATGTTATGTAATTGACCATATGGAGGCGAAGACACAAAGGGCCTACCCTGAACGTTGTCGAAGGGATGCGCAGAGGCTATGGTGACAGGATTCTTACTCTCTCATGTTCCCTTATAATATGTGGTTCACAATTGGAAACTCTCCGAGGTAGGTCGAGCCTGCCTCTTTTTGTTTAAGCCAATACCTAACATATCTTACATATTCTACAGTAAGTCTTGACCCTTTGCTGGCGGCAATTTATAATCACGTTATACATGTTCGGAACATCTGCTGGCACGTACAGTGCGTATAATAACACGTTGCATGGCGGATTTCGTCCGTTCGCAGAGGACGTATACCGTCCGTTGAAGCTTTAAGGAGGAAAGAATGAAAGGCAAATTATTAGTCACAGCGATGCTCATTTCGGGGAGCACACTCTTATCGGCCTGTGGAGGTACCAGCCCCACGGCTACCACAGGTGGCACCACATCCAGTGATGCAAATGCTACCGCCACAGCTGCAGCCATGATGTCGGGCAGCCCTTCAGCTATGATGTCCGGTAGCCCTTCGGCTATGATGTCCGGTAGCCCTTCGGCTATGATGTCCGGTAGCCCTTCGGCTATGATGTCGG
>JBBSIK010000262.1:0-5019 GCA_038232115.1 Chloroflexia bacterium | reverse complement strand
CGCCTGGCTGTCCAAGTGCCGGGCGATCTTGATACGCTATGATAAACACTCATCCAATTACCTCGGTTTGCTCAAGCTAGCTTGTGCCTTGCTCTGGTTCCGTCGCCAGCAGCGATTGGCTATTTGAGATAGTTACTTAGTGGTCTTTCCGGCCATCATTTACGGTGGAGTGTCTCTCTTGGGCTTCCTGATCGATTCGCAGTCCGGCTACATCCAGAATCCAGTCCGGCAGGACCTCTGGCGAGCCGGACACGCTCACGCAGGTGTCTTGCTCATCCTGGCGCTCGTCGCCCTGCGATACGTTGACCAAGCTGTGCTGCCGGGCTGGTTGAAAGAATTCGTCCGCCACGCGATACCAGGGGCAGCGGTCCTTCTACCGGTGGCTTTCTTCCTTTCGGTGCCTTTACCATCAGATACAAAGCCCAACTCACTGATCTATCTAGCGTTTGTCGGGGCCGTGCTCCTAGCTGCTGGACTCATCACCCTCGGTGTCGGCCTCTTGCGGAGGCCAAGCACGTCCGTGACATAGACACAGAATTGGAGGAGAAAAACAATGTCTGACAACAAGAGAACCACACCAAATTTCAGGTCGCTTATAGCCCAGGCGACGGGAGCAATGGCGGTCGGGGCCTTCGCGGTGGGCGCGTTTGCGATAGGCAAGCTGGCTATACGCAACATGACCGTAGGCAAGCTGAAGATAGAGGAGCTAGAGGTCGGCACGCTGAAGGTGCGCAAGCTCGAAGTGATGGAGGACTAGCTTGCTGGAGGGTAAGCGCATAATCCTGGGCGTATCGGGGGGCATCGCCGCGTACAAGGTGGCCGATCTGGCCTCCAAGCTAGTGCAGGCGGGCGCGCTCGTGGACGTTATTATGACAAGCAGCGCGCAGCGGTTCGTCACGCCCCTCACCTTTCAGGCTATCACGAAGCGGCCCGTGCGCACCGACCTCTATGCCGACTGGCTTGGAGAGGATACAGGGCATGTCGGTCTGGCCCGCAACGCAGACATCATGCTAGTGGCCCCCGCTACCGCCCACACGATAGCGCGTCTGGCTCTTGGTCTCTCCGACGATATGCTGTGCGCCGTCTATCTCTCCACGCGCGCACCCGTACTCGTCGTGCCCGCCATGGAAAGCGGCATGTACCTCCACGCAGCCACGCAGGAGCACATAACCACGCTAACGTCACGTGGCGCTACAGTCATGGAACCTGGCGAGGGCCACCTTGCGTCGGGCGCAAAGGGTGTCGGGCGATTGCCGGAAGTGCCGGAGATACTGGCGGCTATCAGGCGCACGCTGGGCAAAGACGGGCCACTCGCGGGCAAAAAGGTCGTGGTGACGGCGGGTGGCACGCAGGAGCCGCTCGACCCGGTACGCTTCCTCGGCAACGGCTCGTCGGGCAAGATGGGATACGCGATTGCCGATGAAGCCGCGAGCGCAGGGGCAGATGTCACGCTCATCACCGGAGTAGCCTCGGCGCTGCCCCCCTATGGAGTGCGTCTGGTGCACGTGCAGACGGCCCGCGAGATGGAAGCCGCCGTCCAGAACGCCGTGCAGCATGCCGATGCCCTCATCATGGCCGCAGCCGTAGCCGACTATGCGCCCAGCCAGGTTTCCGAGCAGAAGATCAAGAAGACGGGCGCCAATCTCACTATAGAGCTTGCTCGCAACCCCGATATCCTGGCGAGCCTGGCTACAATGCACCTGCCCCGCCTGGTGCGCGTGGGCTTCGCCGCCGAGACCGAGAACCTTGTTGAGAACGCAGCGGGCAAGCTCCAGAAAAAGAAGCTCGATCTCATAGTAGCTAACGACGCTGTAGCCAGCATCGGCAGCGACGCAAGCACCCTGATTTTAGTCGAGAAAGACGGCAGCATCGAACACCTGCCTCAGATGCCCAAAGAGGAGAGCGCCCGCTTGATAGTCGAGAAAGTGGCGCGATTGGTGGCAGAGCGATAACTCAGATTAGGTACGAAGACGCAAAGATTCTCTTTGTTTTAGTGTTCGAAAAAGAAGGTTAGTTCTTGCCTTCACAGCGAGCTATCGCCGCCTGCCGTAATTCCCATCCTAAGCTTTGCGCGTCTCTGTATCTTTGCGTCCTCTGTGTTTCCGTCTCCTGAGCAGGCTACGTAACAAAAGGGCCACGTCTCTCGTTGAATTAAGCGTGACGGTTGCTTATAACGAATGTCGCTACCACTAGCGGCATTCGTTACACTCTATTCAACACGTACTAAAAATGGGGAGATAAGACCGAAAGATGCGCACCGAAGAGTTGCTGGAGCAGTGCTTGCAGGCTCTGTCAACGGGACAGGAGCTACCCTCTGAGCTTGCCCGTTACCTGGCCCACCACCCTGAGCAACGTGCCCAGGTGGAAGACCTGCTTTTTGTAGCGCAACGAGTTACCCATCTCCCGGCCACAGAGATTTCCACCTCTGCTCGTGACCGCATGCAAAGCAGGCTGGCTTCCCGCCTGGGTGTTGACTCGTCTGCCTTCGTCGCACCCACTCTGCCCCAGCCCGAGACTGGCGCTGCTCCTGAACAAAGCAGCGATTATCTCCCGTACAGCAGCAACGCAGGCAGAAAGAAATTGCGCATGTCCCCCGCGCGACTGGCTCTTGTTCGCATGCGCTACGCCAACTCCGAACCACCCAGGGACAGCGCATGGGAGGCACGTGTCCGTGCGGTGTTCTGCGACCTCACGCAAGATGATATTCGCCGCTATATAGGTGTTCGAGGTGAGGATTACCTATATTACCGCCAGCGCATGCCCGGTTGGGAGCCAGTGCTTACATTCATTGCCTTCGTCCTGCGGAGCTTCAAGCGTATAGAAAAACTGGTCGCAGTCAGTATAGACCAGTAAGATAGCCCACATTGGGTTGACATTTCCCCTGGATAAGCGATAATTGAACCGCCATGCAGAAGGCAGCGAGGCTATTTACGGCTCCTTATGCACACAGGCGGTTCTGCCATCTTAACCTATACCCTTTAATGAGCTGATGACTATCTCTATGACACTGGACGATCTGCCGCGCATACTCGTTATGGTAGTGCTGGCCGCTTTGTTGGCCTACTTTGCCGACTTGCTTGCGGGCGGGCGCGTGCCATTAGGCTTTTTCGGGGCTGTCCTCTTCGGGCTGGCAGGAGCCTGGATCGCCTCTGAGGTAATACGCCCCCGCATCCCCATGACGCTGCCCAAAGAGCCTACTTTCGACGGTGTGGCGCTGGTAACGGCAGGGATCGGGGCCTTCATATTCTCGTTCGCATGGTGTGTGCTCACATCTCGTGTCGCTCGTAGATGGCGCTAAGGCGCATTTCGTACCGGCGCTTGTTATCTTGTTGTAATATAGCTCTGTAGCAACTGACACTATCGCCCTTATTCTCGAAGATAAGAGTTGATCTTGTAATGAAACTGGACTGGCCTGCGTATATTACACCCGGCTAAATTGTCGTTCTCAGGAGCAGCCCGCTTGATGCATAGCCCCACAACGACCGGAACGTGATAGTACCCAAAGGAAGGAGACAAAGCTAATGGACCAGAATCCCACACAACCCGGCGACACGCCTGAACAACCGAGACAGGAGACACCCCCGGTAACGCCTGCGCAGGGGCAGCCACAACAACCAGAGCAACCACAAACCACCATCTACTCGGGCCATCCTGCTCAGCCTCCCCAGCAGCCTACGCAGCCGGTGTATGGCGCGCCTCAGCAGCCTTATCCGCAACAGGGCAATCCGCAACAGCCATACCAACCTTACCCACCTCAACAAGGAACGCCTGGCGCACCTCAGCAGCCTTACCAGCCACAACAGCCCTATCCTCCCCAGTATGCGCCGCTGGGGTATGCCCAGGCCCCACGCAAGCAGGGTGGCGTGCCGATATGGGTGTGGATAATCGGTGGTATACTCGGCCTAATTTTGCTGGCCTGCGGCGTTTCGGCATACGTATTCACCCGAGCCGTTAGCACCACGGTCGAGCAAAGTGGCAAGCTCTTTTCCGCCATAGCCAGCGATATGAGCACGATGGGCGTCATAAACGCCACGTCGTTCTACAGCGATCTATCATCGAGCCAGTATGAGACTGCCCGCCAGTATCTCACTCAGCAGATGAAGGATAAGTACAGCGCCGATAAGTTGCGCACCGACTGGGAGAAGTTGACCGGCTCGGGAAACACGATCTCGCCCGGCATACCGGACTTCTCACAGTTAGGCTCGAAACAGACCCAGAACCAGGTGCTAACCGAGACGCTAGACGGCAGCAACGGGAAGACCTACACGATCAAGCTCAACATGAAGCAAGTGAATAACGATTGGTTCATAGACGGGGCCGATCCCGCGCTCATACCAGCGCCGTAACGAAGACCGGCCAGCGATTACCATAGTCCTGGCTAGCCACCATCATCCGGCAGTTGAAACCGCAGGCAACATATTTGTAATCGTACTGCGGATTCAACCGCCGGGCACATGCTTACATTGGCATCGGTTGGCCCGCCACGCACAATGGCGTAACGATACACCCCCGAACTACGTAATAAAGAGAGGTCAAGCAGAATGCCGCGCATCGCCCCGCATGCCATCGCGGGCATATGCGGCATGGCTATAGTCGCGGTCCTCATGGTGGCGCAAGAGCTGCTCACCCACGCACGGGGCGTGGGGCTTGGCGCGTGGTGGCTGCTTCTTCTGCTCTTGCCTGGCGCACTGGCGGCTCATATGGAATGGCGGCGCGGTAGGGCAAGCGAGGAAGCTGCGGCGGGCGCGGGGCTTAGAGCGGGTGTGATTACCGCGCATATGGCAGCCCCTCTCCTGATTGTCCTCCTGGTCATCGGCGTAATCACCACCGACTGGGCGCGGTATGCCGGGCAAGTAGGACCTGAAGTTGCGGACGCAGCGCATGATGCCGCCTTGCCCGCTACAGTGCTGCTGGGCATCCTGGCGGTGACGCTGGCATATATTGGGTGCGCCGTAGCCGGGCTGACGGGGGCGCTCTTGTATGCCGGATTGCGGCATATGGTAAAGTAGAAAGCGATAT
>JBBSIK010000261.1:0-5029 GCA_038232115.1 Chloroflexia bacterium | reverse complement strand
GTAAAAGTGGCAGTCGGTGGCACGGTCGGTGTTCGTGTGAAGGTAGCAGTTGGCGGCACCGTTGGTGTTCGTGTCAAGGTGGCAGTTGGTGGTACTGTTGGTGTTCGAGTGAAAGTGGCAGTCGGCGGCACTATCGGTGTTCGTGTAAAGGTGGCAGTTGGAGGCACCGTTGATTGGCCTGTTGGGGTGGCAGTTGGAGGCACCGTTGATTGGCCTGTTGGGGTGGCAGATGGCGGTGCCGTTGGTTGGCCTGTTGGGGTGGCTTTGACGGGTGGTAGACTCTCCAAAGCGGGAACGAGTGCGCTCAAATCGGGGCTGCCCAAACCCGTGACGGCATCCCAGGCGGCGCCGGCATTATATGCGCCGTTCGTACCTGCTGTGATGTCGTGGAAGGCTGCTTTGCCGGCGGTCGTGGCGTAGAGTCTGTAGAAGGTGTCACCGGGCTGGCTGATATATGCATGGCCGTCAGCACGCAGCTTCTGGTTGGTGATAGCCAGCATCGCGGCCCATAGTGGGCAGGCCAAGCTGGTGCCTCCAACGTTGGAGCAGCCGTCATGATCTCCGCAGACGTAGGCGCCGCTTCCAGGGTCGGCGTCTGCGGCCACATCCGGATACCCGCGCTTCCCATTGGAGGCCAAACCAGGAGCTACCTGCCAGGATGGGCGCGAGGTCAGTTGCGAATAGCCACCGCCGGAGCCTTCGGGCGCAGGTCCGCCTGTGCAACCGTTGGTATTGCCTGTGGGGTTATAATCCCAGGTGCGCTCTCCAGGCCAGCCGCCACCATCAGCAATATCGTTGATAAAGCGGGTGCCACCCACACTCAAGACGTACTGGCTCGATGCCGGGTAGTCCGGCCACGGGTCAGTTGCCGTGCATTGGGGCCAGGACCAGGAGCCCTCATCCCCGCTGGAGAAGAGGTACACATGCCCGGTGGCGCTGTTGCTCTGAAAGACTGAGTCGAGCGTATTGACAGCACTCGAGCTCTCCGGCCCGCCCCACGAATTGCTGATGATTTGTACCGCAGGATCGGTCCCGGCGGCGTTCAGGGCGACGGCGAGGTTGGCGTTCTTCGGCTGCGTCGCCTCAAAGTAATGCACGGTCGTGCCCGCAGCCAGACCCCCAATGCTTTCGATATCCAGAGCTGCCTCCCCGTCGTCTGTATCGGTGCTGGGAGTGCCTTCGACGAAGGTCTCTACCAGACGGCCATTCGCTCTGGTTGGGGCCGCCTCGCCTGCGCAGTTAGGACCTGACGGATCCGCCCAAGCCTGCAATGTTGCGTCGCTCGGTGCCGTGGTCCATAGTGTGACAGCGACGGTAGTACCCCGGCCGTTGTAGCCGCCTGCCAGCAAAGGTTTGACGTTATAGGCTTCGGCAAACGCGTCGGGGCAGAGGCTATCTTGTAGAGGAGATGCGGGTGTCGTCCGAGAAGGACCGTGCCCAGCGCGCGACTGTTGCTGGTAGTGGTACACTGTTTCGTCGTCCAGGCCGCTTATGTATGTAACGTCGGCGCTAACCTCCGCAGGCAGCGTTGGCGCGCGATCTGGGCCAAAGAAGGCCTTAGCGCCTGCTCGGTAATCGTTGATTTTCACGTCGAGCAGGTTTTGAGCCGTAGCCGTGTCCATGCGACTCTGGACAAATAAATGGTTCGGCGTGCCCTGGACATCGGTCACACCATGTGCTCGCAGCCAGCCCAGCACGCGATCCTCGTGGACAGGATCAGGATTAAAGCGGGCGTTCGCCTCGTCCAACGACAGGTAGCGGTTGTACTGCGGATTTGCCGGATTTCTCACATCGGACAGAAAAGACTCAAGTCCGGCCCGGTCACGGAATGGAAGCATGAACAGCACAAATAGTTGGTCCGTAGTGCTGTGCGGCCCCACGAGTTGCGCGGTGCCATTCTGCACGGTTCGGGGCACAATATCACCCCATGCGGCATGCTGCTCAGGAGCCGGTGCCGCCCCCGCGACTGCTGCGCCATTCCATGCGCCCAGCGCGCTCAGTGCCATCACGCATAACAAGGCCCTTCTTACTATAAGCTGTGATTTATAACGATAATACATAGCGACGTTCACTTTCTTTTACCTCCTAACTTTCTAACCCTGTAACCTTCGAGAATAGCCCCTTACTAACCTCTTGTGCGGCTTGTGCGATAAGGGTAGATTTAGATGAGCTGACGCCGACTTCCTGCACGAACACCCGCGAACACTCAAGAGACAAAGCGGGATACCAACGGGAATAATTGCCTACACAAAGCCACTCTCTTATAAACAGCAGGCGGGAGGGCCTGCTGTAGAGGTGTGCATGAGGGCGGTGATGGGCTTCAACTCGCCGGGACTTCCTAACAGGTCGAGTGTAGCTCAGGGGGCACACGCGAGTCAATAGAATTGCTTTATATGTAACGCTATTTGTATCGGTCTTGTAGCGTTACAGGGGATTCTACGCTTGACCGCACCGCATCTCCCCCGGTTTTGCCTGCCCTGTGGTCGCAACCCCGGCACGAATACATGTCTCAAAGTCCGATAAGGGATGAGTAGTAGGAGTAAGCTACATATTTGTCATTCCCAGCGGCGTGAGAAATGACAATACAGTCGTTGTTCTACTAGCCATAGCAACTACTATTTTGTTTTCTTAATGCGCATCTATGCTTGTCTTTGTGCTTAGTAAGTATCTCAAAACGCTGAGCTCGACTTTGTACATTTTTAACGGCGCGCCGTGCCTATGCCTTTTAGCCGTCCTGGATATCTGCTGTTTTCCGTAGCTCGCCTGCAAAAGGTGATGTCTGAAAACTCCCAGGCACTTGCGTAGCCATATCAGCACTCACGCACGGGCTGAATCGTAGAATTGTACAAAGCCGAGCTAAGATTGTAATTTCCCCGCGCCCGGCTTAATGTGCCCATGCTACAACATCCACGCAGCGCCTACTCCGTTAGATCGATCAATCCTTGACACGTAACCATTTAGTTACGTATAATAAAATCATGGAAATCGAACATGTGTTCAAAGCATTGGCTGATCACTACCGCCGCCAATTACTCGATTCACTGGCGCAAGCCGACGGGCAGACGCTCACTGAGCTATGCGCTCTCATGCCGATGAGCCGTATTGGCGTAATGAAGCACCTTGATATTCTGGAGCAGGCAGGGCTGATCACCACCCACAAGGTCGGGCGCGAGAAATTGCATCACCTGAACCCTGTGCCGCTTCAGAACGTTGATTCCTGGCTGGATAGCTACCGCCGCATGTGGAATGAGCGCATGGATCGTTTGGGAGACCTGATCAACCGCACTCAAGCAAGTGAGCAAACAAAGGAGCAAAAAGATGTCGAACCGTAGCCTGGCCGCCGAACCCAAGCAACACTCAATCGTCGCTACCTGTATATTCAACGCGCCGCGTGAACTCGTCTTCAAAGTAATGACCGATCCCGAAACCATTCCGCAGTGGTGGGGGCCGAGCAGTCTCACGACGACTGTCGATAAGATGGAGTCCCGGTCGGGTGGGAGCTGGCGCTACGTGCTGCACGACCAGAAGGGGAACGAATGGGCCTTCCACGGCGTCTACCACACCATCGAGGCGCCGGTACGGACCGTCTTCACATATGAGTGGGAGGGCTTGCCAGGCCACGTGTCGCTGGAGACAAACGTGTTCGAGGATCAAGACGGCGGAACCAAAGTGACCACCATCTCCGTTTTCCAGTCCATCGAGGACCGCGACAGCATGTTGGAGAGCGACATGCAAGAGGGCGGGGACGAGACGATGGACCGGCTGGAAGAACTGCTGGCGAAGATGCACGCCGGCAGCTAAGTTCGACTTTGTACATTACCAACAGGAGTAGTAAAGGGAATCGTGGCGCTTGTTGTAGGATAGAAGCTAAGCACAGCAATATCGACAACGAGGAGCGCCACGATGTCCATCTCTGCCCCAATTACGGCCATCCTGCTGGAGTTCCAGCCAGTGTTCAGCAGCTCTACTTGGCATAAGGCGCTGCTCTTGCGCGTCGGCACCGTTCTGAAGGCAGCAGGCGCACGGTTACCGTTGCCTTATGCTATGCCGGTCATGCTGATGATGCCTTCTTCAGCCTATTCCATCATGTACTCAATCGTGCCCAGTGGTCCTGCCTTGAACTTAGTAACCATAGTAAGCTATTATTCTGGTCCCGCACACACCGAGTGTGCCTTCAACCCAATCTATAGGAGTTTCGAGCATATGACACAACCAGGCAGCAACCGAGGTGACCCGCGAACCACGCCAGGCAGAGCAGGCGCTGCCGGGGTGTTGCTGGTGGATGCCCGTGGGTGGGTCTTGCTACAACACCGCGATGCCACTGCCCCCAGATCAGCCAGCAAATGGGGCTTTCCGGGCGGCATAATCGAGCCTGGGGAGACGCCTGAAGAGGCAGCCAGGCGCGAGTTGATGGCCCTCTACCCCTGTTCAAGCATTTTCTTGGCTACCACAGCCCCGGCGGTGTGACCCTACGTATTCTCGGCGAATCTGAGGACTTGGCCTCTATGGACCCTGTCTCCCTTGTGGACAGGTTTATCTTCTGTGCGGCGACGGCGGCACGGCAGGCGGATGTGGTGCTGGGAGAGGGGCAGGCAATGGTGTTTGTTCCGCCTGACGACATAACCAAGTTGGATTTGATGGTGAGTGCAGCGTATGTGTTTCCCTTGTTCCTGCTCTCTCCAGAGTACAAGAGGCTGGCGCTAGAGGCGATTACACTCCGAAATATGTTATAATCTCCTCTTGAATGTTCACCTGAATGCTAGGAGAAGTTGCAAATGGTACAGCTTGCTAACCCGACAGAGATAGATAGCGCTGGCACCGACTACGTATACAAACCGGGTACGTTGGCGCGCCGCATCGAGCGAGTACGTGGCGCTATGGAAGGGGTGGGCATAGATAGCATGCTCGTGTCCAACCCGCATAATCGCCATTGGCTGACCGGCTTTACGGGTGAGGACGCGCCTCCCCTCGACACTGCCGGCTTCCTCATTATCGGGCCGGACGACGTGTGCCTGGTGACGGATGGCCG
>JBBSIK010000260.1:0-5055 GCA_038232115.1 Chloroflexia bacterium | reverse complement strand
GGTAACCGCCCGCTATGGCCGCTGCCGCCGAAAGCCCCAGGGATAGCAGTGTGCCCCAGGCTACATTGCTGGCGGTATTTGTGGCGTTCTTGACATCCTGCGGCGTGACGTTGGTAGCCACTGCCATCGCCGTCTGCTGCGCGCCCTGTAGCGCCCCCTGTCCGCCTGCCTGTATTGTAGCGGCGACTGTGGGGTTACTTATGACCTGTCCACCGGCCTGGACCGCGGTAGTTGCCGCGCCCGTCGCCGCGCCTACCAGCGCCCCAATGCCGTTACTCAACACGAACAATAGCAAGGGTATAGCTACAAACCACACCATCGCCCCGTTGAGTATACCGTTGCTATGACCGCCCACGGCTGCTGAACGGGCCGCGAGCAAGCCACCAACGAAGAATGCGATCAGAACGCTAATCGCGCTCCAAATGCCGGCGCCGAACCCGAAGTTGCCTAGCTGGTCACCTGGGTTGTAGGTGCTCAAGCCCACCGCCAGTCCCAGCACCGTGAGAACCGCCAGGGTTGAAAGGGCGGCAAACAACCCTGCAATCACGGACCCCCAGCGCACCAGATCAACTGGCTTTGGGGCTATGGTCTCTTCGCGGGCGGTTACAGTGGTAGTCGCGGGCGCGGTAGTGTACGCGACATTGGTGTTGGGAGGCAGATTGCCGCCACCTCTATTTTGTGCCATTATGAATCTCCTTATCTACTGAAGCGAGCAAGTATGAAGCGCTCAAGCACAGGTTTGCGTGACTGGTATGTGCATGACGATGCTTGTGCGCTGAGGTTGTACAGCCTCTCTTTATACAACGGGACCGAGAATGTCGCTGTTACGTAGTTTTTTCACCCTTCTCTGTCCAGTGTCTGTACCAGCTTTTCCACTTGCTGAGGTACCGGGTTGAACGGGTCGCGGAGGAGGACAGTCTGCTCGCGGTGGGGGCCGACGGAGACCATGTCTATTGGGGTTTGTAGGAGGGAGGTAATGCGGTCGAGATAGTGGCGGGCATTTTCGGGGAGATCGGCCCACTTGCGCGCACCTGATGTCGGGCACTGCCAGCCGGGGTGCTCCTCGTACTGCGGCTCGATACTCGCAAACATCGAAATGTCGGCTGGCATGTGGCTCAGATGGGCATCATTCACTTTATATGTTGTACATATCTGGATCGTATCGAACTTATCGAGCGCGTCCAGGCGAGTGATTGCCATGCCCGTTAGACCGTTCAGCGTGCATACATAGCGCCCGGCCACGGCGTCGAACCAGCCCACGCGACGCGGGCGGCCTGTTACTGTACCATACTCGCGGTGTCCCTCGCCGCCTTGCTCGCGGAGGAAGTCGGCTAGCTCTCCTTCCAGCTCGGTAGGAAAGGGACCTGCGCCCACGCGAGTCTGGTATGCTTTAAACACACCCAGGATCGAGCTTAGCTGGTTGGGTGGCGTGCCCGAACCAACGCATAGGCCCGCAGCAGTCGGGTTGCTTGACGTAACGTATGGGTAAGTGCCGAAATCGAGATCGAGGAGGGCAGCCTGCGCGCCTTCCAGGAGCACGTTGCGTTTATCGGTAATGGCGCGGGCTATAACAAGTTCGGTTGGCAGGATTTGCTTGCGAAGGCGTTGGCCCTGCTCGACCAGGCTGAGGTAGGTCTTGTGCAAGTCTACAGGCTTGGCGTGGTAGACTTTGGTGAGGATGGCGTTCTTGACGGGGATGACTGAGGAGAGCTTGGTGAGCAGTGTTTCTTCATGCACGAGGTCGCCCATGCGTATACCGACGCGCGCCGTGCGGTCCATGTAGGCGGGGCCCACTCCACGGCGGGTGGTGCCCAGGCTGCCCGTGCCCGTCTGTGCCCTGGCGTCCTCTTCCAGGGCATCGAGCATCTTGTGGTAGGGCATGATGACATGTGCGCGGTCGCTGATGAGCAGACGGGTGATGTCTATGCCGGCTGCCGCGATCTGATCCATCTCATCGAGCAGCACTTCGGGGTCTATCGCCACGCCGTTGCCAATTACGGAGATAGCGTGCGGATTGAAGATGCCCGATGGGATCAGGCGCTGGTGAAAGGTACCAAGTTCGTTGACGATAGTGTGCCCTGCGTTGGTGCCACCGTTGCAGCGCGCCACCACGCTGGCCTGCTCGGCGAGCATGTCAACTATCTTGCCCTTGCCTTCGTCGCCCCACTGGCAACCTATTACCGCTACTACTGGCATGACGCGCCCAATGATGAGGACTGAGGACTGAGGACTGAGTAGAAATTGCTCAATCTAGGGGCATCAGTTACGGTTAAGTTTTCTTTGTTCATCTCGCTGCTTTCCAACGGAGGCCTTTAAGCCGCCTATGATTCTGCCTGCTTCTTCGGCATTTGCCATTAGTTTCTCGAACTCGTTTGTCTCGATATATCCAATGTCGAGTGCTATGTATAGCTGGGAGTGGACTTCGGCGCAAGAGGACTACGCTATTGAAAGGAAATTGTGGAACTCTGCACTATTCCCTCGCTCAAAGCCTTCCGCAACATTAGACATTATAGACACTGCGGCCCGTTGTATCTGCCCTGAGAGCCCAAAATCCTTCCCGAAGGCCCCGCGACGTGTTATCTCATAAACATCGTGCGTCAAAATTCTTGCCCTCTGCCAGACAGTCAGATCTTCAAATCTCTCGATCTTCACTACACACTTTAACCTCAGTCCTCAGTCCTCATCACTTTACCAACCGTAGGTGGTCCCTGCTGCTCGTCTGCTTGGGCGGTCTGCCGCGCCTCTTTTGTGCGGTCTGCTGGTCCTCAGCCCCTGCTGCTACATCTTCGCTGAGTTCGGCGGCAGACTCGGACTGCTCGTCTTTCCTGGCACGAGCTTGGCGTTTAAGCTTCGGCTCGCCTTCTTCATCGTCGGGAACGGCGGTCTTGACGCGCTTCAGGGCTTCAACATCGAAATCCGGAGAGAGCTTCTTCTCATCGAACTCGGTCTGCATAGCGGTCAGTCTCGCGGTCAGATCGGGCACTATCTCGGCAGCGTCCACGATATTATACCTGTAACCTTGCTCGGTCAGGAATAGCTGCCGGTTGGTAGAAAAGTCCTGGTCTTTGGTGTCGTGCGTCACCAGCGAGTAGAAGTTGGCGATAGAGCCATCCTTCTTGGGGCGAAGGATGCGGCCCAGCCTCTGCGCCTCTTCCTGGCGAGAGCCAAATGTGCCGGAGACCTGGACCGCCACGTTGGCATCGGGCAAGTCTATAGCGAAGTTGGCTACCTTGCTCACGATGAGCAGCTTGATCGCCCCTGTGCGGAAGTCCGAGTAGAGGCGGTCGCGCTCCGCATTGGGCGTCTTGCCGGTGACGATAGGCGCGTTGAACCGCTTGCTGATCTCCTTTAGCTGCTCGATATATTGTCCGATCACCAGCACGCAGTCGTGCTCGTGCCTCTGTAGCAACGCTTCGAGCACGTCCATCTTAATCGGGTTCTCGGCGGCGATACGGTACTTGATGCGGCTATCGTCTACCAGGGTATAGGCCATACGCTCCTCGGGAGTGAGGGGCATGCGGACTTCGGTGCATTCGGCGGTTGCTATCCAGCCTTGCTTTTCAAGGTCCTTCCACGGCACGTCATACTTCTTCGGGCCGATCAGGGAGAATACATCTGTCTCACGGCCATCCTCGCGTACCAGCGTGGCGGTGAGGCCGAGGCGACGGCGGGCCTGTATCTCGGCGGTCACGCGGAAGACGGGCGCGGGCAGCAGGTGTACCTCGTCATAGATGATAAGGCCCCAGTCGTGCCTGGTAAACAGGTCGAAGTGGGGAAACTCGCCAATTTCGCCCGTGTCTTCGTTCACCACCGAGACCGAGGGGCGATAGGTGAGCATCTGGTAGGTGGTAACGGTGACTGGCTTGATTTCCTTCTTCTCGCCGCTATATTCCCCTACCTGGTCGGCTGTCAGCGTGGTCTTATCGAGGAGTTCGGATATCCACTGGCGCACAGCCGTGGTGGAGGGCGCGAGGATGAGCGTGTTGGTTTGAGCCTGAGCGAGGGTACCCATGCCCACAACCGTTTTGCCCGCGCCGCAGGGTAGCACCACTACGCCGCTGCCGCCGTGCACAGTGCCCCCCGCCCAGAACGCGCTGATGGAGTTCTGCTGGTAGGATCGCACGCTGAAAGGCTCACCACCTCGCAGGGTTGTTTGCCTGAGCTCAAGTTCGAGCACAGCCCCGTCCGTGTAGCCCGCAAGGTCCTCAGCCGGGTAGCCAAACAGGACGAGGGCGTGCTTGACCAGCCCTCTCATGCGTGGGTCTATCTTGAGGGTATTGCGGTCTGGTTGGCCCAGCACGGTGGGTTTGATCTTCTTCTGGCGAGCGATTTCGGCGATCAGCATCGGGTCTTCCGAGCGCAACAGCAAGTCGTCGCCTTCCTTGAGCAGCTTGACGCGCCCGAAGCGAGAAACGTAGTCCTTTATATCGGTAATGACGTTGTTGGGCAAGTCGAACTTGCTGTACCGTTCGAGGGTACACAGGATGTCCTGTATCGTGACGCCTGCCGAGGCTGCGTTCCACAGGGAGAGGGGCGTAATCCGGTAGGTGTGTATATGCTCTGGGCTTTTCTCAAGCTCGGCAAATCGGGCTAACTCGTCGCGGGTGGCGGAGTAGAGCGGGTTGTCTACTTCGAGCAAGAGAGAGCGGTCACTCTGGACGATGAGGGGATTCTGGGGTGCGTAGGCCATACTTTTCCTCGTTAACAGCCTGAGACGTGGTCCATCAGCTTCGTTGCGGCTTACGAATGCGTGCTACGCGGGATATTTTCCGCGCACAATAAACACATCGCGGACTGTAATTGTACCACAAGGGCTTGCATGACCAAAATGGCGCTTGTGTGGAAAAGAGGGAGCAGGATGTGGATAAGCCTGCCTGAGCGCGTTATACAGATTCGCTCTTACGCCTGGGCCTTCCATAGCGGATGCAAAGTGGTGTGCGTAGCAAGCAAAAGCACTAAACAGCACCTTGTCATTCCGCACCTCATTCGGAATGACAAGGTGCTGTTTAGTGCTTTTTCTTGCTACGCACACAACTTTGCATCCGCTATGGAAGG
>JBBSIK010000259.1:0-5062 GCA_038232115.1 Chloroflexia bacterium | reverse complement strand
GCTGGTAACTTTATGGAAACTCCAGGTGCAGAGGTGCTGAAATCCCAGGTCCAGCGCGAATTCGCAGCGCGCGCCGATGCTTATGTCAAAAGCGTGGGGCACGCGAGTGGCGACGACCTTGCGCGGTTGGTCGAACTGGCTCAGGTAACGGCGCATACAGTGGCGCTGGATGTGGCGACGGGCGGCGGGCATACGGCGCTGGCTCTGGCGGGGCAAGCACGGCTGGTGGTCGCTTCCGACCTGGCGCTCCCTATGCTGCAAAGTGCCGCAGCCTTTATACAGGGGCGGGGAAACGTCTGCTTCTCGGTGGCCGATGCTGAGGCACTACCTTTCGCAGATGGCTCGTTCGATCTGGTTACGTGCCGTATCGCACCTCACCACTTCCCCGATGTTGGGCAGGCAGTGCGAGAATGGGCGCGAGTGCTGCGACCTGGCGGCAGGGTGACGCTGGAAGATAGCGTGGTGCCCGATGACGCGGAGCTAGACAGCTTTATGAACACGCTAGAGCGCATACGTGACTACACGCATGGCCGCTCCTATACCGAGCGCGAATGGCGGGCCTTCTTCCATGGCGCGGGCCTTGAAGTGCTGCACACCGAGACATGGAGCAAAGATCACCCGTTCCAGGACTGGATGGAGCGCGGGGCGATGCTCGATTCCCGGCAGGATTGGCAGCATGTAGAGGAGATGCTACGCGCCGCGTCTCCTGAAGCACAGGCTGCATTTGGCATTAAACTGGACGAAAGTGGCACGCCGCTCGTGTTCGCAGACCAGAAGCTAATCTTGATAGCGCGAAAAGCCGAGTGATCTCGGGCGTGGCTGATCTGCCAACGATGACCTCCCTTTACAATATTGGTGAGGTTCTTGTCTAACGGCTAGCAACTGCCTGGTACGACGTACTTTCAACTTGGAACTCTCAGTCCCATTGTCAGGGCGTGGGCGTCTCGGTGTCTGTGGCTGTAAGCTCTGGGGTGACCGTGTGGACGGGCGTAGACGTATACGTCGAGGTGGCTGTGTGGGTTGGCGTGGCTGTGCCGGTGGGGGTAGCTGTGCCCGTAGGCGTTTGAGTGGGCGTGGCGGTGGGAGGCGGCCATATGCCTATGATTTCGACGGCGTTGCGAGGGGTGACACGCTTCCAGGGGTAGATTACACCCTGGCCGTTGTTGCTGCCGTAGCCGGGGGCGAAGCGGTTGCCATACGGGTCGTTGGCTATCAGGTTGCCATCGGCGGTGTAGCCCGTAACCAGGATGATGTGACCCGCCGAGGTGAGCATGTTTCCCAGCAGCACCGGGTGGCCCCTCTTGAGCGCGCCCACTATGCCATCCCAGCTATCAGTTACAAAGGTGCTGGTGAGGCCATGCCACTGCAATACTGACTGCATGGCGCTCCAGCTTGCGAAGCCACCAGGGGAGATGGTGCCGTAAAGACCCGCCAGCATATGTCCACGAGGATCAGCAGCGGTGGCGCTATAGGTGTGGCCGTTGTAGGTAGAGGCTGTGGTCACATAAGGGGCAAAATCAGTGCCGATGGGGGACCTGGTGGGCGCAGGTGTGGCGGGCGGCTGCGGCTGGGAGGGGAGCGTGGCTACAGCGCCGCCCACTCTATACTGTAAGGTAGACTGCCATGGCTCGATCTTGCCATAGTAGGCCAGGGCCATAGCCACCGAGGTGGGGCCACATGCCCAGTTACCGTCGCCGGTCTCGGCTGTGTCGTTCACCTGCTGTATATAGGGCACATGGAGGCTCACCGACGGCGTGCTCACATGCGAATAGCCTGTCGCTTTGGAAGCAAGCACATGAGCGGCGTTGTAATCAAATGTCACCAGCTTCGTGGTGGGAGTATCAGAGAGCACCACTACGGAGCCATCAGCCGACCATGTGCTTGCGCCCAGCCCTGCCAGGGGCATACCGAGCTCGCGCTGGTTGCCGTTCAGGTCCACCGCCCATGCAGCGCCGGTGCGCGTACCGCCCATGAGCAGCGCCTTGCCGTCCGGGGTCCAGTCTACATAGGGATATGCCTCGGCGTCACGGCGGAGCAGATAAGGTATGGCGCTCGCGGGGTCAAATATCGCCAGGCCAAGGCCAGTGGGACGCGAGAGCTTGCCCTCAACAGATACCCTGGAAGTGGGTGCAATGCGAGCCGGTTTACTGGCAGTGACGCCTATGACGCCTGATTGCCGGGTTGTTATCACATCGAGAGTAGCCGCCACAGCAGCAGCGATAGCAGACTCCACTGTATAGGGTGTCGCCGTCGCGCCGAGCGTGGGTGGAGTGGGCGGTGTCGTACCCGCAAGCGCCAGGGAGAAAGTGCCCTCAGCCAGTGCTACTACTTTGGCTGGCTGGCCGGGAGCCGACCACAGCGCGTAGCCGGTGTACTTAAGACTCGGTTGGCTCTTAATAATCACGGTGCCCGCGCCTCCCGATACCGGCAGGTACACCAGGTGCTCCAATGTCACGCCCGAGTTAACCTCGCGCCTGCTGACGTACACACCCAGCCCATCTCCTGAGAAACCGAGCACATGGTCGCTGCCATGAGTGCCTCCCAGCTTCATCGGCTGGAAACCGGCAGAGTAGAGCCATACATCACCGTAGGCATCATCAGCGGAGGCGGGATCGAGTGCCGGAGAACTGCGCACAAAAGCCAGCGTTCTGCCTGCGGGCGACCACGCATAAGCGCCGATACCCTCTCCACTTCCCCTGGAAAGAGCTATCTGCGTGTATTTACCTGTTTTTACGTCAACAGCGTACAGGCTGGAGCCGCCGTTGCGGTCGCCACTCACACGAAAAGCGAGCATACCCCCGTCGGTGGCAAGCCGGGTGGACACATCACTGAAGTAGATGCCGTCTACCTTCACGCGGGTCACCATGCGGTCCTTATTCGTGCCATCGGCGAGCATGATGTCGTAGGAGGTCGCGCTGCTGGCGATGGCATAAACGTAGGGTAGCACTGAGATGGACCGTGCCGCAGTGCCGGAACCTGTGTTCGATGCAAAAGATGAGGGGGCAGGAGCAAACGTGCCGGCACTCGTGACAAGCAGGAGTAGAGTCAACAAACGGATGACCCAGCGAGCATTACGTCCCACGCACAGACGTGAAGGGATTGCTATAAGCCTGGATTGGCTGTCATGGGGCGTGGTGCGACCGGCAGAAGTAAGCAAGTAAGCTCCCAGTCTAATAAGGTACCCTAATGGAATTATGGGCCATTATCCATTATAGGAGAGCAAGTCTGTGCGAGAAACAGCAGAGAGTGACTCGATATTACCAGACATAAGAGAGCTTAGTCAAGAGTACTTGTTGGTGATTACCCATATCTACTGCCAACAGCGCCCGGCGATTGAAACCGCAGGCAACGTTTACAAAATCGCTCCATGCTACTAACTTGGCTCTGTGACCATCTATAGTCCGTGTGGCTGACTTCGTCTTCCAGCCCCGACCATAATCGTCCCGCATATGTGCAACAATTCAGATGTTCTTTGCGTAGAAAGTATTGACAATTGGAGGGTGTTCTGCTAGCATACGGCAAGGCAGTATTCCTCTTTAAGCATCTAGCTGTTTTCATATCAGGGGAAGCATTAGAAGCTTGCGCATCCAGTTGCCCGAAGATAACCCCAAGCAGCGACGCATCAGCGCAAAAATGAAGGAAAGGAGTCCAGCGAATGTCATACCAACCACCATCTGATCAGCCCCCGGCAGGAGGCACGCCGACCACGGACATATCCTCCTCGGGTTCAGGCGGAACATACACCCAACCAACGGGAGGTGGATACACACCACCCCCTGGAGGAGCATATACACCACCTCCCGGAGGCGGTTACAGCGCGCCACCACCGCCACCACCACCCACAGGAATGGGAGGGGGCGGAGGCATGGGTTCCATGGGCGGTGCAGGCGGCCAACTCAACCCCCAGGAGCTTCTCCAATCATATATCGGCGCGATTACCAAGCCCAGCGCAGCTTTCTACGAAAGCGAAATGCCCAAGGCGAGTTGGATAAAGATTCTCGTCGGTACTCTGGCCGTGGCGGTCGTGCAGATCATCATCGGCCTGGTCTTCGCGGGCGCAGCAGCGGCACAGCTCAACGCTCTCCGCTCTCAGCTCAACGCTCAGGGCAGGCAGCTTCCGTTCGATCCAGGCATATTCATGGGAGCGTCGGGAGCGGGCTCAATAGCTTCTATAGTGCTAACGCCTCTCTTCTTCATCATCGGAGCCGGATTGCTCTATCTCGTCGCCAAGATGCTCGGCGGCCAGGGCAACGACTTTATGACTCATGCCTATCTGCTGTCGCTGAGCTACACTCCCTTGCGTATCATAGGGGCAGTGGCAGGCATCATTCCGGTGTTAGGTAGCATCATCGCCCTGGTTGCCGGTATCTACTTGCTGTATTGTCAGGGCAAGTCTATGGAAGCATCCCAGAGGCTTACTCCGGGCCGGGCACAGCTGGCGGCATTCTTGCCCACGATCATAGCCATAGTGCTGGGTCTACTCTGCTGCGTGCTACTCCTTGTTGGAATTGTAGGCGCACTCAACACCGCGCCCAGGTAAGTTTCACTCATCACATAGGTAGAAGAGAAAAGAGAGCCACGTGGCTCTCTTTTCGTTTGGGTTGGATTCCGCTCACTACTTACGTGCCTCGGCGGGCTGTAAGATTGTAGATAAGCAGTATAGCGATGATCACCAGGAGCAAATGCCAGGACCCATAGCTCCCCCATGAGAAGAGGAAACCGATCAGGTAAACCGCCAGGAGGCCAAACATCAGCCCCCAGGCCAGACGTTGCGCTTGCATGCTTTAGTCGCTCCAGTTCGGAACCCCCGATGTGCCTCAATCAGGTTCCGCATCTGAGGCTCGAAACCGGAAAGCGGAAAATTAGACCGCCTTGCGTCCCATGACGAGATTGTAGATGATGATGATGACCGCGATAACAAGCAGCAGGTGGATGACCCCGCTGGCCGCGAGTCCCGCGATGTTGAGCAAGAAGCCCAGCAACCAGAGCACTATCAAGATAACCGCCACAGTCCAGAGAATACCTACTAGACCACCCATTTTGTTACCCTCCTTCTGTATTC
>JBBSIK010000258.1:0-5075 GCA_038232115.1 Chloroflexia bacterium | reverse complement strand
TCTACGCCGTCGCGCTTGAAGGTGCTCATGTAATAATCGTAGACCTTGCCCGCAGCATCGTGGGCCGCCTGTCCGATCTTGTCTGACGTGCGCTCCCCTTCCTGCGCCAGCAGCCGCCCAGGGATGTCCGTACCGCTCCCCGCGCTGTAAGTCTGGCGATTCTTGGCGTGGTCGAGACCATCTATTGCGTGTACTACGGTCGGGCGATGGGCGTTGACGAATATGGTCCATTCACCCAACGGCGAGGTAGTGAGTAGTTTCACGCTCCAGGCCAGCGTGGCTTTGCCTTTGTCATCAACGTAAACGGTCAAGGCCGTCTTGTCCCTGAGAATGTTTGCCGTCAGATGCAAGCTTTCGCCAGGGTCGAGCCGGTTCTCTTTCAGGTCGTCGAGGGCCGCCTGTTCAGCCTGTTCTTTGGTAAGGCTAGGCTGGCTTGAAATGTTGAGGCCAGGCACGTATTGGCCGTTAACGGCGACTATCTGCTCTTTTTGATCCAGATGCACAATCATCTGCCTGCCGAAGACAGGTATGCCATTGTACATCTGAGGCAGACGAATGTGCGAGAAGTTGAGTTGGTTGTCCGGCTCCAGGCGACCGGGACCGAAGTCTTTCGCGACGGCCTCCATGCGGAAAAGGGCGCGGTTCTCGTCCAGGAAGCCACGTGCAATGGCAAGCGGATTGCCCTGCTCGGCTGCGGTAGGGGTGTAAGGTATTCGGGCGGAGCTACTATTGCCTGCCATGAAGCGAGGAATGCCTGTCTGGGCGTCCCAGGATACATCAAGGGTGCCCCCTGCCTGGCGATTCAGCGCGTCAAAGGCCACAGCAGGCGATGGAAGCTGGCCTATGTGGGTGCCCGCCGCTATCTGCACAGCATTGGTGCTCGCCAGGGCATCGAGGTTTACGCGGATGTCCTGCACTCCAAGTGGCATAGAGCTTGAGGTCCATACGCCTCGCTGCACGGCGGAACTCCCAGAAAAGTTGATGAGGGCCAGCACCACGAATACAGACAGGGCCACCTGCATGGCGGTAAAATATCGCCGGCTCAAAGCCTGGCTGCGCATTTTTTTCCTCCTCAGCATCGGTTGAACAATAATGAGTACAGGCTACTCCATGTTTGTCTCGATCTTTATTTTATTGTACAGCAGAGAGCATGCAGTCCGCAGCGCGTGCCCGCCTGATAGCCCTGCAAGAGCTACTTGGGGTAGCAGGCACAAACCAGACTAGCGAGGAACTACCCACCTGCTTTATTTTACTCGACCTTGCGCAATCCTACCAAGAGGCGCAATCGTGATCCACCAGGATAAATGGACCGCTGCACTCGCAGTCAGGGTGGATGCAAAGTCGCTCTTGGCAGGAGTTGAGTACCCAAACCATACGTTGTCATTCCGAACTTAGTGAGGAATCGGGTGGCATGTGGCAGTGCTGAATTAGAGAAATTGAGTGGCAAGATTGTAATTGAGTACGACGGCCAACCGATTCCGAACGCAGTGAGGAATGACAATGTGCGGTTTGGGTACTGTTGATTGCTATATACGTCACTTTACATTAGCCCTGCACCCGCAGGCCTGTATCTTGCTTCGAGTAATTGCTAAATAACGCCAGCAAAACGAGGAATATTCGGATGAGCCAACGACCCTTCGTCGAACAACACCTTACAAGCCGGTTCTTATTTGGTCTTGGAGTGGCGGGTTTAACCACGGCGCTCGCGGCAATATACGGCTTCCAGGGAGCGCCGCACGAGGAGGATACCCCAACGCCCACCACGCCGGCCCCACCGGAACCACCTGTAGCCGAGGAAGGCCATATCGGTGCGCGACCCGTGGTGGCTCCGAGGCCAACCGGCGCCGCACAACCTGGCCTTCACCGGCTCGGCATCACGAGCGGTCGAGATGGCTTGATCTACGTGCCTAGCGGCTATCGGGCTGACCAGCCAACGCCACTGGTTGTATTGCTGCATGGGGCAGGGGGCAACGCGCAGCATGGTATATCCCTGCTACAATCCCTGGCAGACGCGAACAACTTGCTGCTGCTTGCGCCCGAATCGCGTGCGGGCACATGGGATGTCATCGTTAGCGATTACGGGCCGGATGTTGCGTATATGGATCGGGCGCTCGCGCAGACGCTCAGCCACTATGCCGTGGACCCGGCGCATCTTGCCGTCGGAGGCTTCTCCGATGGGGCATCTTACGCGCTCTCTATAGGGATTTCCAATGGCGACTTGTTTACGCATATCATCGCATTTTCGCCGGGCTTCATGGTACCCACCAGGCAAGAGGGCAAGCCGCGTATCTACATCTCGCATGGCACGCATGACACGGTCCTTCCGATAAACGTTTGCAGCCGCCGTATTGTGCCGCAGCTCCGCCGTGCCGGTTACGATATGACCTACCGAGAGTTCGACGGCCCACACACGGTGCCGCCAGACATCAAGAGTGAAGCTGTCGCGTGGTTCCTTGGGGCAGCGCATTGAGCAGCGTTAGGGATGACTGCCCCTGCATTGGTTTCTGGTGATTGCCCACACGTTACCTCGGCGGTTGAAACCGCGAGCAACGCTTACGAAGTCGCCCTACGGCGACTAAGTTGGTACTATAACCCTCTCCGCTATGTGGACTTTGTAATTGTTGCATAGGTTTCAACCGCCGGGCGTAATCGGAAGATTCGTGCCTTCCGCCGCTATGATGTTGAACAAGGCTTGCAACCCCAGCAGGTAGCTATCCATCCCAAACCCTGTTATCTGCCCACGGCATACGGCTGCCAGCACCGAATGATGCCGAAACTCCTCACGGGCATAGACGTTGGAGAGATGCACTTCGACAGTGGGCAGGCCTATTCCGGCAATCGCGTCGCGCAAGGCATAACTCGTATGGGTATACGCGCCCGCATTGATGAGGATACCCGCAGCCCAACCCATGGCAGCCTGTAGCTCGTCGAGAAGCACGCCCTCGTGATTGGACTGCACGATCCGCAATTCGGCACCATAATCTTCAGCTAGACTCCGCAACGCCGTGTCTACGTCTCCGAGGGTGGTCGTGCCGTAGATATGCGGCTCCCTCTGGCCCAGCAAGTTGAGGTTAGGCCCATGCAGCACCAGCACTTTTACCTGGATTCCCCGATTACCGTCTTGTTCAGTTGTCATTGTAGCTCCGTTAGTACGCGCTTGACGGTAGATTCCGGTACTCCCTCAACCAGGCGCACACTCCCGATTGCATGTGGGAGCACGAAACGGAGCTGTCCATCCTTGCGCTTCTTATCGGCGGCCATAGCGGCCCATACCTCCTCGATTGCGCTATTATGCGAAAGATGGGGCTGCCCCCAGCGCACAGGCAACCCCCACTTTTCGAGCACCACTTCGAGCCGCCCTCTTGCTGAGGCATCGCACATATCGAGAAGTTCGGCGAGCCGAAACGCTGCCACCATGCCTTGCGCCACGGCGTACCCGTGCAATCTCGCGTAGCCGGTACACTTCTCGAAAGCATGGCCGAAAGTATGCCCCAGGTTTAGGAGCGCGCGCTCTCCGGCCTCGTGTGGGTCGCGCTCTACGATGCCACGCTTTACTTCCATGGCCGCCAGCAGCACCCGTTCGTAATCGAGCGAGCGAGGATCACTACGCTCTATCAGATCGAAAAGCGCGGGGTCGGCGATAATGCCTGCTTTGATTATCTCCGCCATGCCGCAGGCTATCTGCTCCGAGGGCAGTGTATCCAGGGTGTCGAGGTTGACCACCACCAGGCGGGGCTGCTTGAACGCACCCAGCAGGTTCTTTCCGCGCGGGTGATCAATGCCAACTTTGCCGCCTATGCTGGAGTCGGCCATGGCAAGGAGGGTGGTGGGCGCTTGCACCAGAGGTACGCCGCGCATGTAGATAGAGGCCGCAAACCCCGCCGTGTCGCCCACCACGCCACCGCCCAGCGCCAGCGCCCAGCCGGTTCTATCCAGCCCAGCCTCGAGAAACGAGTCTACAAAGAGGTCCACAGACCCCTGGTTCTTGTGCTGCTCCCCGGCAGGCATGATCGCCAAAGATGGCTCGAAGCCGTAGCTTTTCAGGGAGGAGAGCACCGATGCAGAATAGAGAGGCGCTACATTCGTATCAGTCGCCACTACTACACGCCGTCCCAGACCCTCTTGCTCGGCCAGCGCGCCCAACAGGAGATTGCGGCCCAATATAATGCTATAGCTGCCTTCAGGCGAATCTACAGTCAGACAGCGAAGAGGGACTGGGGGCTGGGGATCAGGGGCTAAGTGATGCGTGTCGGGTGAGGACTGACACCTGACACCTGACCCCTCCCGTACTGCCTGCGTGTAAAGGGCAAGTACCTCATTCGCAACTTCTGCCGGAGCAAGCCGCGTGGTGTCTACCCGCAGAGGGATGGAAGAATAGACCGGCTCCCTCGCGTTGAGCAATTCAGCTACCCGTGCAGGCCGGTCGCTCCCCAGCAGAGGTCTCTCCCCACGCACAGCCGACTCGCGCAGCCTGTTCACCAGGGCGTCACACCCGCAAGTCAGCAACACTATGATTCCGCTTTGCTCCAACGCATGTCTGTTTTCGGAGTCCAGCAGCGCGCCGCCCCCCGTGCCAATCACGAGGCCTGCATAGCTAGCCGCCTTTTTGCAGGCTTGCCTCTCTAGCGCCCGGAAAGCAGGCTCTCCTTGCGTGGCGAAGATGTCGCTTATGGTCATTCCTGCCTCTTGCTCAACCAGGCCATCCGTATCTATGAACGGACGACCGAGGCGGCCAGCCAGCAGCGCGCCAATGGTAGTCTTGCCCGTGCCCATGAAGCCCGCAAGCACTAGATTAGGCAGCATATTCGTCCTTTGGCTCATAAGGCTACATGCGCCTTGTCCGGCAGCCGGAGAGAACGCTCGCGCATCTCGTCAAGGCTGTCGCCGCCCAACTTTTCGTGGAGGGCATCGGCCAGCACCCAGGCCACCATGGCTTCGCCCACTACACCGGCGGCAGGCACCGCGCAAAAGTCGGAACGCTGGTACTGAGTGGTGGTCTGCTCGCCGGTTGCCAGGTCCACGGTCTGTAACGGGTTGATAGTGGTGGAGATCGGCTTCATGGCGGCGCGTACGCG
>JBBSIK010000257.1:0-5093 GCA_038232115.1 Chloroflexia bacterium | reverse complement strand
TCGCCTGCAGATAAGCAGGCGCTTGGCGGCTCGCCGCGTCTAACTGTAATACCGAACGGTGTGGATGTCGAGCAGTTTCCCTTCTACCCACAGGAAGGTCGGGACTCCGCCACGCTGATCTTCACCGGCAACATGGGCTACCATCCGAACGAAGAAGCCGTGATATGGTTTACCTCACAGGTGTGGCCTACTCTTCAGGCAGGGTACCCGGACTTGCGGTTCCAGGTTGTGGGCACCAATCCGGGCGAGCGTATACGCGCACTGGCGAGCGGCTCGAATGGCATAGAGGTGGTAGGCAAGGTGCCTGACGTGGCGGCGTACCTGGGCCGGGCAAGTGTGGCTGTGGCTCCTATGCACACAGGCTCTGGCATACAGAACAAGTTGCTAGAGGCGATGTCCACAGGCGTGCCGGTGGTTTCCACGACCACAGGGAACAGGGGTGTGGGCGGTTGGCCGGATCGAGATCTGCTGGTGGCCGATTCACCTGCCGCTTTTGCATCTGCGATAACACGGCTGCTGAAGGACACCGAACTGCGGCGAGGAGTGGCAGAAGCAGGTCGTGAGTATGTCGAGCGGCACTTTCGGTGGGAGCGGCATGCAGAGCAACTGTCGCATATTTATGAGCGCATGGCTGCCGGGCGTTCGCAAGAAGTCTTAGAGGAGAAGCCACTTGTTTTGTCTGGGTCGTAAGGTAGCCACGTGGGTATGAAGCTAAACGTGATGCACATGACCGACGTGACGGGTCGGGGCGGGGCGGAAAAGACGCTGGTTGACCTGGCGCTCCGCCTCGACCGGAGCCGCTTCAACGTTACTGTCTGCGCCACCCGCACTGCCGGTAACTACCAATCCTTGCTCGACGATGCCGGTGTCCGCACTATCGTGCTGGAGCGCAACAGTCGTGTAGAGAGCTACAAGATGCTCCGCCTGTTGCGGCTCATGCGCACGCAGCCTGTCCACGTGCTGCATACGCATTTGTTCGGGGCAAACACATGGGGTCGTGTGCTTGGCAAGATGGCGGGGGTGCCCGTGATTATCGCGCACGAGCATTGGTCGTCACGTTCCAGCCGCGAAGTTAAGATAGACCGCATGTTGTACCGCATGACCGACCGCATCCTTGTGCCATCTGAGGCGAGCAAACGCCTGATCATGGAGATGGAGGATATACCTGCCGGATACCTTGACGTGGTTTATAATGGAGTGGACATCTCGCTTTTTTCGCCCGATGCCACGGACGCAGCGCAAGCACGCCAGGAGTTGGGTATAGGGCAGGATGATATTGTTGTAGGGACCCTGGGGCGTCTCAGCGCGGATAAAGGCGGGCAAGATGACCTGCTGTGGGCGGTGAATGAGGCACGTAAGTCGCACCCGGCAATTCGGCTGCTGGTAGTGGGAGACGGTCCTCTGCGCCCAGGGCTGGAGAAGATGGCCTCGGAACTTGGTATGATGGATACTGGGACCGCCCTCTTTGCCGGTACTCGCACCGACGTGGCACGCATGTTAAGCGCGATGGATGTTTTTGTGTTGCCGTCGCTCAAAGAGGCCTTGCCTATCGCTGTGCTGGAGGCAATGGCGATGTGCCTGCCCGTGGTGACTACCCGCGTGGGTGGCGTACCTGAGATTGCGCAAGACGGCACAACGGCCTTATTGGTGCCCCCCGGCGACAGATCAGCCCTCAAATATGCCTTGCTACGCCTCCTGGACGATCAGGGCCTGCGCGGGCGTCTGGGCTGTGCAGGTCAGGCCCACGTCCATGACCACTTTACCATGGATAAGATGGTAAAACACGTAGAGCAGATATACGAGAGATTAGCCAGGCAGAAGATGAAGATGCGGTAGTATATATCGCGTCTTGCGTCCGGCAACCTGAGTAGGTGTAATCCAAGGATGGCGCTTTATTGTCGTTCTGGATGGAGTGTGGAATGACAATGGCGGCAAGCCATTCCAGTAGTCACGCAATATGCGTTACCCAAGAGAGGTTTTGCAATGGAAGTCGGCACATATCTGAGGATAATTACGCGATACTGGTGGGTGGTGTTGCTGGTGATGCTGGCCGCAGGTGGAGGCGCGGGACTGCTGGATAGTGTGCGGGCGAGCACGTACAGCACCCAGGTGCGTGTGGTGGCAAGCCCTGCCCGCAGCTTAGTGGATGAGCGCACGGTAGTGGACCTCATGGGCCAGATGGGTTCGCGCCACATTATAGGCACGCTGGCACAGTCGTTTACCTCGTCTGATGTGCAGGCTACGGCTCGTAAGGCTGCGGGCATTTCGGATACCGAAGCCGCCAACTATGAACTTGAAGCCAACGTGCTGCCCGATACCTCGGTTATCCAGGTGAGCGCACACGGGCCTAACCCGAATACACTTGCCAGTTACGTAAATGCTACGGTGGGAGCCACAGTAGCTAACGCGCACAATGTGTACAAAGTGGTAGACTTGCAGCCTCTGGAGCAGGCTCGCGTGCCCACCACACCCAGCTCTCCCGTGCCTTCGCGTGATATACCCCTTGGCGTTGGTCTTGGCTTCGCGCTGGGTGTTCTGCTGGCTCTAGCTCTCGATTATCTTCTCGGTTCGAGGGGAGTCCGCAGCGAACTACGTGCGCTCCACCCTTACTACAACCAGGAAGTTGGAGGGTGATGCGGTTTTAGATTTTGGATTGCTTTCAATAATCTAAAATCTAGAATCCAAGATCGCCATGCAGACCATTCTCAGGCCGCCACCAGCTATACTCGATCCGAGGGTTACCAGGGTGTTTGCCTGCGTGGCGATTTTGGCTGGGCTGCTGATAGGGGTGGCGGCGGGACTGGGGATGCCGCAAAACCTGCTCATCGGGGCGGTGCTCAGCCCATTCTTGCTCATTCTGATCTACGCGCGGCCTTACTGGTCCGTGGCGGTTTACGTCGTGTTGGTGTATGCCGATCTACTGAGCATCCTGGTGAGGTATCACAACTTTCCGCCTCTGGCACGCTTTGCAGGCGCTGTGATGTTGAGCGCGGTGATCGGTTACAGGCTTGTGTTTAGGCGCGAGGGCTTGCGTGCTGATAGGGTGACCGTATGGCTGCTCGCGTATGGCGCGGTTGTGGCTCTCGGCTTGTTCTACGCCCGCGATGCAGGTCTCGTCATGACCGATGTGATCGAGTTCGTTCGCAATTTTCTGACATACCTCATCATCGTCAATGCTCTAACTACGACCTCGAGGCTGAAGATCACACTCTGGTCAATCCTGGCGATGGGCACGTTGCTGGCGTTACTAGCGATTTACCAGACCGTCACGGGGCGTACCGACACCGATTTCGGCGGCCTTGCGCAGTACCGAGTGAGCGAGATCACCAGCGACACCGATGCTGCCCGTCCAGGGGGGACTATCGGTGACGCTAACTACTTCGGCCAGAGTCTGCTCATCCTGGTGCCGATCGGCTTCTATTTCGCGCTTACCGCCAGACGTCTATTCGCCAGGTTCGCGGGCCTGTTCGCGGCGCTCGTGCTTATAGGGGGGATTGTTTTTACGTATTCTCGCGGTGATGCCCTGGCGCTCGCAGCCATGCTGGCCGCAGGGCTTATCTACAAGCGTCCTAAACCTGTTTTCCTGGTTGGCCTTGTGGTGGTGGCGTTGGTGGCAGTGTCCTTCCTGCCCGCGAACTACGTGGCTCGCCTGGGCACGATCATCGGTACGGCTACGGGCGGCCAGCAAGCGGCGCTCACCGAGGCATCAATACGCGGGCGCGCCGGGGCGGTGGAAGCTGCTATAGGCATGTTCGCCGATCATCCCATACTGGGTGTGGGACGCGAGAACTATCCTCTATACCAGCTTCAATATCTGGAAGGTAGCGCCCTCGCCACGCACGCCAAAGCTATTCCACCGCACGACCTTTACCTGGAGATCGCCACCGAACAGGGGATCGTGGGCATGGTGGTCTTTGCAGGGCTGGTGTTGGTTGTGTACGGTGCTGTCGTAGAGGCGCGGCGCAGGTTCACGGCACTCCATGCGCCGCGCGAGGCAGAACTGGCTTCGTGGCTCGGCATCGGCCTGTTCGGCTACCTTGTGAGCAGCCTGTTCTTGCATGGAGCGTTCCTGTATATGCTGTGGCTACAGGTGGCCCTCATAGTAGCTTTGCGGCAAATATCGCGTTCCCAGGAAGTAGAGCCTGTATATGAGCAGCCGCCCTCGCCGGAAACTGTTGCTCCAGTCCTGCCCTTTGCCAACAACAGCGCACCCAGAGCCTATCTTGTGCCCGCCGGGCTGTCGGGACCCAGTATGCTATCGAGATTGCGCTCGGCACATCCTGGAAGGCAGGTGCAGCCTCCCCGCGCAGACGCACCACAGGTTACTTCTATGCCGCCTGCATTGATTACGCTGGACGAACTGTTCCGGCGCTACTGGCATGCGAACGGCGGGGAAGCTGTTTTCGGACAAGCTCTCAGTGTTGTGTTCAACGAAGCGGAAAAGACCGGCGGAGAAAGTGTTCCCGTGCAGTATTACGAGTACTCACGGTTTGAGTACAGACCTCAATCGGAGACGGAGGGCGCGCAGGCCGGCATTACGCTTGGTAAGCTCGGTCTTGAGGTGCCTGTGATGGGCATGCCTGCGGGTGCGCTGCCTGATGGGTTGCGAGGGATGGTACGTGTGCGAGAGGGTGCTCCTGTTGGGCAGATCATGCCCGCAGCATTCTACAACGTGTGGCAGGTAAGCGGTGCTGAGACTGTGCAGGGTCACGCCATCAGCCCTGTGCTAGTCGAAACTTTGCCCAATGGAGCCATTATTTACGTGCAATACTTCGAGCGCGCAAGGTTCGAGTATCACCCCAATCAGGCTGGAACCGTTGAGATACAGCGCACACCGCTTGGCACGTGGCTATTCACCGCCAGGTACGGAGGTGAGAGTTAGACTATGCCCGCTCCGACCTTTACGGTCTTGTCGTACCACCGCATAGCTACGCCTGGCGAAGACCCGGAGTTGACCGCCTCGCTGATTGACGCATATCCTGCCGATTTCGAGGCCCAGATGCGCCATTTGGCAGATCACTATCAGGTCGTATCTTCACGCGACCTGGTACGTGTACTAACAGAGGGATTTACCCTGCCACGGCACGCGGTGG
>JBBSIK010000256.1:0-5124 GCA_038232115.1 Chloroflexia bacterium | reverse complement strand
CCGTACACGCCTTTGAACCAGGTGCCCCGCGAGATGGATCGCGCAGATATGGACCGCGTGCGTGGCGACTCTGTGCGGGCAACAGGGCTGGCACTAGAGGTAGGATTTGACCTATTGCAACTCAACTTTGCTCATGGCTACCTGCTGGCCAGCTTCCTATCGCCCCTCACCAACACACGCACAGACGAGTATGGCGGCAGCGTAGAGAACCGCGCCCGCTACCCATTGGAGGTGCTGGATGCGGTGCGCGCAGCGTGGCCCCAGGATAGGCTCCTATCAGTGGCTTTCTCCGTGACGGACTACGCGAAGGGCGGCATGACGGTGGATGAAGGAGTAGAAGTGGCAAAACTGCTCCATGCTCACGGCTGCGACCTCGTACACGTGCTCGCGGGCCAGACGACATTAGACAGCGAGCCTCCCTACGCCAGGGGCTACCTGACACCCCTCAGCGACCGTGTGCGTAACGAGGCGGGAGTGCCTACGCTGGTGGGTGGCTATCTCACCACGGGCAACGAGATAAACACGATACTGACGGCAGGTAGGGGCGATTTGTGCATAATGGAGGTTAAAGCATAAGCTGAGACGCAAAGTCCTATTTCAGAGCATCTGGTCCTGGTACTATATGCCGTGTGAGATGAGTTAGAGTCAAATAGTGGGATAGAGAAGGGAGAAAAAGACGGGTTGTGTTGATGCCTTGTTCTGCTTATTCCTGCCTCCGCTAACGAGTGGCGTGAGGGCGCGAGGCTGCGGGGCGATGCTGTTTGTCTTTCTGCTGACCTGTATGTTCTGGCTGCCCGGTACCATCGTGGCCTTTATAATGACCCCCAACTACAGGCAAGGACGTTAGATGCTACCAGAGGGAGAACAGTCGCAGCGCCACCTACCCTGGGACGCCTGCTACAACACCCGCGATATAGGCGGCTACCCGACCTCGGACGGGGGGCAGACCCGCTGGGGCGCTTTGCTGCGCTCCGACAATTTGTGCCGACTCACGCATGAGGGACAGGCAGCACTGCGCGATTACGGTGTGCGCACGATCATAGATGTTCGCATGCCGCACGAACTGGCTATTGATGCCAACCCATTTGCCTCACAGCAAGCAGCGCCCGGTGTACCCCTCTATATCAACCTACCTCTGCTCGATGAGAACGACGAAGAAGGCAAACGGATGCTGAGAACGGCGGGCTTGACGCAAGGAGAATATGGGGAGTACACCACCATGGTGGATAGGTACAGGGAGCGGGTGGCTGCTATCATCAGAGCGGTGGCGACGGCTGAGAAGGAGGGCGGCGTGCTGGTTCACTGCCATGCGGGCAAGGACCGCACCGGCATCATAGTGGCCCTGCTCCTCTCGCTGGCGGGAGTTCCTCGCAACGTTATAGCCGAGGACTATGTCCTCAGCAACACCTACTTGCAGCCTATATACGACGCCTGGATAAGAGCGCAACCACGCACCGAAGAAGAAATAACCCGCTTCGGTGGCTGGTTCTTCCAGCCACCTGAAACGATGCTAGGCCTCCTCGATTACCTGGACAGACAGTATGGCGGGGTGGAAGCCTACCTGCTCGGCGCGGGGGTGACGCAGGAGGAGATAGCGGCGATACGGAGGCGATTGCGCAGCCCGGTAGAGAGTGAAGATGACAGATAGAAATGATGCAAAGTAACAACCTTCCCCTCCTAGACAAGCGTGCCCTCGTCACGGGCGCGGGCCGGGGCATTGGCCGCAGCATCGCCCTTGCCCTAGCCACTGCCGGGGCGAACGTGGCAGTGACCGCTCGCACCGCCGCCGACATCGAGTCGCTTGTTGCCGAGATAGAGGCGATGGGCCGCCGCAGCCTGCCTGTGACATGCGATGTGACCGACCCGGAGCAGGTGGCAAGCATGGCAGCATTGGCGATAGAGGGGTTGGGTGGGCTGGACATACTGGTGAATAATGCGGGCAATGGAGAGAGTCACCCGTTCCTGGGCCACCCGGACGAGCTATGGCACCGCATGTTGCTGACGAATTTGACCAGTGTATACTATGTGACCAAAGCATGCGCTCCCACTCTGGTCGAGCAAAAGTGGGGGCGCATCATCAACATCGCTTCGATAGCGGCCAGGGTTGGCGAACGCTATGTCGCAGCGTATACTGCTGCCAAGCACGGCGTACTCGGCCTCACTCGCGCGCTCGCAGTCGAACTGATGCCGCACAACATTACCGTCAACGCACTTTGCCCAGGCTTCGTAGACACGCCCATGACCGAAGCGAGCATAGATAATATAGTGCGACGCACCGGCATGAGCGAGTCTGAAGCCCGCGCAGCCATAGAAAAGACAAGCCCCCAGCGCCGCCTCATACAGCCGGAGGAAGTGGCTGCGATGGCTGTCTACCTGGCGAGCGACGTGAGCAAGGGGATAACGGGGCAGGCTATCAACATAGACGGTGGCGGGGTGATGTCGTGACGAGGGAGGAGGACTGAGGGGAAAGTATGGACAGCATATCTAAGCGGGAACGCTGGGGTAAGCCATTCCAGGGGGAGTGCTATGATTGGGGATGTGGCAGTAAGAGACGCAGGCAGCAAAGGGAAGGGTGTCTTTGCCTTGCGAGGTTTTGCGAAGGGGGAATTCATCTTTCGCCGGAGGCATGGCATGGTTGTTCGTAATGAGGACATCCCCTTGCTTTCTGAAGAGGACCAGATCCATCTGTGTGAGCTTGATTGGGAAACCAGCACAGTCTTGTTAGCACCTGGCTGCTACCTTAATCATTCGTGCGATCCGAATGCCATGCGAAAAGGCACCAATGTCTACGCCTGGAAAGAGATACAGACGGGAGAGGAAATCACGATTGATTACCGGCTGAATGCATTTACCGGCGAGCAATGGGACTGTGACTGCGGGAGCGCAAATTGCCAGGGGCACGTCACCAGTGACTACTTCAGCCTGAGCGATGAATTGCAGAGTACCTATTTGCCATACGCTCCCAGGTTCATCCGCGATGAATATATACGCCGTAGCGACATGACGAGTGATGAGGGCTGAGGAGAAAGTATGGACAGCAGGTTCAATCCAAAATCTAAAACCCAAAATCCAAAGTCGTTCGACTTCCTATACGAAGTAGGCAACGACGGCGTTGCCCTGCTCACCTTCAACCGGCCCGACGTGCTGAACGCCCTCACCTTCCATGTATACGCGCAGTTCCGCGATCTGCTGGAGGAGTTGCGGTACGACGATGAGGTAAAGGCGCTGGTGTTGACGGGCGCGGGCGATGCGTTTTGCTCAGGGGGCGACGTGCATGAGATCATTGGCGCGCTCATCGAGGCCGACGTGAAAGACCACCTGGCGTTCACTCGCATGACGGGGGCCGTCGTGCAGAATATGCGCCTGCTGGACAAGCCGGTTATCGCCGCGCTGAATGGCATGACCGCCGGGGCCGGGGCCGTAATCGCCCTCGCATGCGACCTGCGGGTTGCGTCTGAGAGAGCACGGTTCGCCTTCCTCTTTTCGAGGGTGGGGCTGGCGGGGGTGGATATGGGTTCGGGCTACTTGCTGCCACGCATCGTGGGCATGGGCCGCGCCACCGAACTGCTCATGTTGGGCGACACCATAGACGCCGCCACAGCGGACCGCTACGGCTTGGTCAACCGCTTAGTGCCGCACGACAATCTGATGCCCACCGCCCTCGAATTAGCACGGCGGCTGGCGGCTGGCCCCACGCAGGCCATCTCGATGACCAAGCGGATGCTCAACAACGAGTGGAACATGGACCTGATATCGGCCCTCGAAGCCGAAGCCCAGGCCCAGGCCCTCATGCTTATGTCGGAGGACCACCGTCGCTTCTACGAGGCGTTCCAGGCGAAGGAAAAGCCGAAGTTTATGGGCAGGTGAGGCGTGAAACATGAGATGTGATTTATGCTAGACAAATCTAAAGCCGAAAATCTGAAATCCACAATCGTCAACCCGGAGTCGCTGGCTCACCCGGTTGGGTTCAGCCACGGCATAGCGGCATCGGGCCGGATGCTCTTCCTCGCGGGGCAAACCGCAATGGACACGCAGGGCAAGATTGTCGCACAGGGTGATATAGTGGGGCAGTACAGGCAGGTGCTCCACAACTTACGAGAGGTGGTGAGGGCAGCGGGCGGCGAAATGGCGGACATAGTCAAGCTGACCATCTTTGTGCAGAACCGCGACGACTACAAGGCCCACCTTAAGGAGTTAGGGCAGACGCACAGGGAGTTCTTCGACAGCTACTACCCCGCTATGGCCCTGCTGGAGGTCTCGCGCTTCTTCGATGAGGGCGTGCTGGTCGAGATAGAAGGGATAGCGGTGTTGAGTGACTAGACGGCTCTTTCTTTTCGGCGACCAGCATGATAATTTCGTCGAGACTTCGCGCTCGTTTATAGAAGCGGCAGGTGGCTCATCGAACAGAATTGCCGTGTTGACCGATGGTGGCGAGAAGGCAGCACCTTATGTCGAGCGCATCACTGCCCCCTGGCGAGAGATGGGCGTGGAAATCGCCGTTGTCGGACCGGAGGAATACGGGGGAGAACCAACCGAGCAGATGGTAGACCACCTGAAAGCGTGCAGTGGCATCTTTATGTGTGGTGGCGACGCTCGGCAATATGAGCGTCTTTACTCATCTTCCATGCTTAGGGGACTTATCTGCAGCCTGTACGAGGTGGGCATTCCCTACGCCGGTGTATCGGCGGGTGCGCTGTTAGCGGCTGCTAACAGTTATGGAATGGACAGGCGTGGCACAGGGCATTGGCCTTGACGAGCCGATATGCCTTTCCATTGAGGAAGGCAGACCAAAGCGCATCCTGGGGCAAGGGCGGCTGTACTATGTCAGGAGGAAGGCCCCCGGGAAGTTTGAGGCAGAGGTGCATGAGCCTGGAGATGAGTTTTAGCCAGGAAGTAAGCAAAGTAAAGCAGGCAATGAAGCATGAACTTTGACCTCACATCTGAACAACAACGCACCCAACTCCTCGCCCGCGCCTTCGCCCAGGAAGAGGTCGCCCCCATCTCCCGCCAAGCCGACGAAAGCGGCGAGTTCCCCATGCACCTCGTCCCGCGCATGGGCGAACTGGGTCTCCTCCTGCCTCCCACTCGCCCCGACGCAACACGCAATACGCAATATGCAATACT
>JBBSIK010000255.1:0-5149 GCA_038232115.1 Chloroflexia bacterium | reverse complement strand
TTTAGACTGGTGTTGACATCCTTGAGGGCGATGCCGCCGACGAACCCGCCTTCATAGTACAACTGCGCATCCGCGTTCTTACCGAAAACGCGACCGATGCCATCCACGAACTTCGTGCCAAGCACGCCTTCCTTACCGCCCGCGACATACTTGTCGTTGGCGATGATCGAAGTCATCTGCTGCGCGGCCTTGACAACCGAGGGGTCGGTGAACGGTAACTTGCCGGTGACGAACAGGTCGTTGTACTTGTCCGGCCCCGCTGTACGCACGTAGACGTTCTCGAACCAGTCCGTGAGGGTCCAGGAGTCGCCGCCACCGACGGCCCACGGGGTCTTGCCCGCCGCCGCATACTTGTCGCTGATGGCGATCATCTGGTCCCACGTGGTCGGAACCTGCAAGTTCATAGCCTTGAACGAATCGGGGTGGTACCAGACTGTGCTCTTAGAGTTGGCCTTTACGGCGATACCGTAGAGCTTGCCGTCAACTGTGCCCAGGTCCTGCCATGCCTTGCTGTAGCCTGCCGTGATATCGTCTGTTGACAGCCCCAGGTCGGTGAGGGGCTTGAGTGCGCCCTGCCGTGCCAGGTCTCCCATCACGCCTGGGCGGGGAACGATGGCTACCATTGGCGGGTTGCCAGCCGCGATCATGGTCCGCAGGGCGGGCACGAAGTCGCGTGCCTGGATAAACTGGGTCTTGATGCCGGTTTTTGCGGTGAAGCCATCCAGCACCTTCTGGAACGCATCCAATTCGCTCGCACCCCACAGCGACAGTATGACCAGGGAGCCTGCCCCGCCAGTGCCTGCGACTACGAGTGTGCTAGTTGCTGCGGGAGCAGCTGCGGGAGCGGCTGCGGTGTTAGTAGGCTGCGCCCCACCTGCCGGGGTCATGAACTTATCGAGGTTGGCCGTGGTGACAAGCTCGGTGCCTGTATCTATACGCTTGTCTATCGTCTGCCCCTTTGCCAGCTTGAGGGCATTCTCCACGCCGAGCTTGCCGATGTTCTTGGGGAATTGGGCTACCGAGCCGGTGAGGTCGCCCGCCTTGATCGCGGTCAAGGCATCTGGATTGGCATCAAAGCCGATGATCATAACCTTCTTGCTCGCCTGCTTCGCTGCGTTGGCGGCTCCGAGGGCCATTTCATCGTTGGTGGCGAATACCGCTTTGAGGTCGGGATTGGCGGTTAGGATGTTCTCCATGACGCTCTGGCCCTTCGCTCGGTCGCTATCAGCCGGCTGGATGGCTACGATATTCAGCCCTGCGGCTTTCATGGCGTCTTCAGCGCCTTTCTGGCGAGAGTTGTGCGTGGTGTCACCGAGTGTACCCCGGATAATAGCCACTTTGTCGCCCTTTTGTAAGTTCTTGGCGTAGTAGTCGCCCGCCAGCGCGCCGCCCTTCTCATTGTCTGTGCCGATGAAAGAGGCCTTGTCGGGCCAGTTAGCATCGGTATCTATGAGGATGACGGGTATTCCAGCAGCCTTGGCTTTATCGAACGTGGGTTTCAACTGGTCCGAGTTGCTGGGGGCAATCACGAGGACCGCAGCCTTTTTGGTGATCTGGTCCTCAATGATGCGAATCTGCCCGTCAATGTTCTGCTCGCTGTCGGCCCCTAAAAAGCTAACGTTGGCATCCTTGTCCGCCTTGCCGGCCTCTGTTGCTCCTGAACCAACTATTTTCCAGTATGTGCTGGTGTCAGTCTTCACGATGACCGGGATATTGTAAGGCGGCCCGGACTTGGTCATTGCGGCGGGTGTATCAGTACCAGCGGGCGGGGCTGTGGTGTTCGTGGCCGCGACTGGAGCCGTGGTGCCCGTTGCCGCGGGTGGGGCTGTGGTGCCTGTGGCTGCGGGTGGGGCGGATGTAGGGGTAGCGGGCGTTTCCCCACCGCATGCTTGCAGCAGAAACATCATCACGACGAACAGTGAAACTACTAACTTCCTGGTTTTCATTTTCTTTCCTCCTCTTTGAGAAATAAAGGGGAGAGATGGGGAGACACCCCCAACCCTGTCAGGGGACTACGCCCCACGAACCCCCACTTGCGCCGCTATTCTGAACAGTTACGGCGACTGGATTGCCACGTGTCTTGAGTTATGCATCACCTCCCTCGTCTCCAACTAGCCTCTGGCCCGTGATCCCTGGCTCCTGGCAGCTTACCTTCCACCTCCGCGCCGGAGCACATCAACGTATACTGCGCCCACTATTATCACGCCGATCAGCAGTATTTGATACTCGCCTGGCACGTTCAGCAGGTTGAAGCCGTTGCGCAAGACCGCTATGAAGAGCACGCCTATCATCGTGCCGCTCATGGTGCCCCGTCCGCCGAAGAACGATGCGCCACCGATGATGACCGCTGAGATCGTATCGAGTTCGATGCCGAGGCCTGCATTTGGCGGCCCTGAATTTACCCGGCCCGCGAACACTATCGCTGCCAGCCCGGCCATAAGCCCGCTAACCGCATAGACGAGCACGAGGATCCGGCCCACGATTACACCGGAGAGCCGAGCGGCCTCTGGATTGCCACCCACCGCATATATCTGCCTGCCGATGGTGGTCCTCGTCAGAACGAAGTGACCGGCGAGATAGAGGAGAATCACCAGCAGGAAAGCGACGGGTATCCCGGCTATCTCCTGCGAACCGATATAGGTTACGCTCTTATCGGGGAAATTAGAGATAGGGAATCCGCCCGTGATTATGAGTGCCAGGCCCCGAGCCACGTTCATCATGCCGAGCGTGGAGATAAAGGGGTGGGGCAGGTGCAGCTTCGTGAGGAGCAGACCGTTAGCCATGCCGAGAAGTAGGCCAACTCCTAAACAGGCCAGCAGCGACAGCCATGGGTTCAACCCCATTTTGATAGCGAGGGAGGCCAGAACTGTTACGCTCAGAGCCATGAGCGCACCAACGGACAGGTCAATGCCGGCGGTCAGGATGACCAGCAACTGGCCGAGAGACAGGATGGCGATCACAGCCGATTGTCGCCCTATGTTGGCTATATTCTCCGGAGTCAGGAAGTACTGTGACCTGAAAGCGAGGAATATGGAGAGTATGACAAGACCGAGCGGCGCTCCAAAGCGACCAAGCAGGTCAGTGACCGGAATACCCAGGAAGCGCGGCTGGGTGCTCCCGACGGTGCGCGTTCCACCCGGCTCGGCGCTAGGCGCTGCCATATGACGGCTCCTCCTGTGCTTCTCCAAGTGCTGCGCGCAACAGACTTTCCTGTGTGGCCTCCTCGCGGCTGAATATTCCGCTCTGCCGCCCCTCGTGCATGACCATGATGCGGTCGCTCATACCCAGCACCTCGAGCAGTTCAGAGGAGACCATCAAGATAGCTACTCCCTGTGCCGTCAATTCATTCATCAGTTGGTACACCTCAACTTTGGCCCCCACGTCGATACCCCTGGTCGGTTCGTCGAAAATGAGCAACTTGCTACGCCCGGCCAGCCACTTGGCTAGCACCGTCTTCTGCTGGTTGCCGCCGCTCAAATATTGCACTGCCTGTTCAAGATTGGGCGTGCGGATCCTCAGTTGTTGTACCAGTTTGTTTGCGACCTCGACCTCGCGCTTGCGGTTGAGGAATATACCACACGACACCTGCTCCATATGAGCCATGGTGATGTTCTTGGCGACCGAAAGCACCAGGACAAGTCCATGCTCCTTGCGGCTTTCCGGCAGCAGACCCAGGCCCGCGTGTATCGCCTGGGAGGGATTCTTGAAGTGTACAGGTCTGCCCTCAATGTAAATCTGGCCCGCATCGTATGGGTCAGCGCCGAAGATGACCCGCATCAACTCAGTGCGGCCCGCCCCCACCAGGCCAGATATGCCCAGCACTTCGCCCGCATAAGCAGAGAACGAGATGTTGTGCAGTACCCCCTCGCGGGTAAGGCCCTCGACCCGCAGCATTTCAGCCCCACGTGCGGCGACCACCTTTGGGAACTGTTGATTGATTGTGCGCCCAACCATCAACTGGATGAGGGCACCTATGGAGGTGTCTGCTACCTCGACAGTAGCCACGCTGTTCCCATCTCTAAACACGGTTGCCCTGTCTCCCAGTTCTTTGACTTCGTCAAGGCGGTGCGTAATATAGACGATTGATTTACCCTGCGAGCGCAGTTTCCTGATAACCTTAAATAGCTCGTCAATTTCGTGGCCGGTGAGCGCGGAGGTCGGCTCGTCCATAACGATCACTTCGGCGTTCACCGAGAGCGCCTTGGCTATCTCAACCATCTGCTGCTGGGCCACTCCCAGGCCTTCAACCGGCTGGCGGGGATCGAGTGAGAGATCGAGGCTACGCAGTAGCTCCTCTGCTTGACGGTAAAGCTTGGGCCAATTGATAACCCGCACCGGCCCAACCGAGAAGTTCAGCGGTTCACGCGTGATGAAGATGTTCTCGGCTATGCTAAGCTGTGGGATAAGGTTGAATTCCTGGTAAATGACACTTATACCCAGGCGCTGCGCCATGCCGGGCGAGGCGATAGTCACAGGCTGGCCCTTCCAGTAGATGGTGCCCGCATCCATCTGGTATGCGCCCGTCAGTATCTTCACCAGCGTGGACTTGCCCGCGCCGTTCTCACCCAGCAAAACGTGCACCTCGCCGGGAAGCAGGCCGAAATCAACCCCCGCAAGGGCCACCACCCCTGGGAAGCCCTTGGTGATCCCCTCCATTCTCAGTACGTCGGTCCTGGCGGTCAGCGAATGGGCGATCTCGGTCCGCGTTTCGGTTTCCACCGCTCATTTCTCCTGATGCCGGTAACGAGTAACAAGCAACTCTAATCTCACCCGTTGCTCGTTACTCGTTACTCGTGGCTCTGTAGATACTCTCTTGCCCGTATAGCGCCTTGCAGGGGGTCTCTGTGGCCCGGCTGCGAGAGGTCTATGTCCTGCTCGACCACGAACCAGCCATCGTATCCCTCCTGCTTCAGCGCATCTAATACTATGGGGATATCCACGCTGCCGGACTCCAGTGGGCTGAACACCCCCCGCATGATCCCTTGCACATAGTCCAGACGTTCGGCTCTCACTCTGGCGAGCACTTCTGCGTCAACATTCTTGAGATGAACGTGGCGGATGACCTGGCCGTAGACGGGGATGATCTGCATGTTGTCCCCTCCGCCATAGACGAGGTGGCCCGTATCGAGGCAAAGGCCGAGCAGGTCGG
>JBBSIK010000254.1:0-5156 GCA_038232115.1 Chloroflexia bacterium | reverse complement strand
TCTCCTAGCCCCCGGTCCCCAGGGCTGTGACAAAGTCTCAAAGGCAGCAAGCTGAGCGCACAAACCGCACATTGTCATTCCGAACGTAGTGAGGAATCGGTTGGCCCTTGTACACACCCTTGTACACAGTTGCAATCTTACCGCTTACTTTCTCTAATTCAGCATTGTCGCATACCCTCCCGATTCCTCACCACGTTCGGAATGACAATGTGTGGTTCGGCACCGCGTCTTGCTACATGCACGACTTTGACACAGCCCTGTCCCGGTTCCTAAATGCTGGACACTGCGCTGCCGGGCGTGGTACACTTAACGAGTCTGCCGTGTACCGCGCAGCCCGTCCCAGAATACGACAAGGAGCATCTATTGAAAAGGTTTTTTTTGAGCATCGGTATGCTCGGCATGGTGGCTGTTTCGCTGGCAGGCTGCGGTGGCGATATCTCTAGCACACCCGCCCCCGTTGCTATCAACACAGCACAGCCTACACAAGCAATCCAGACTACTAAGGGCACAACTACCACCCCGGAGGCCAAAGCAATGGGCGACGATCATATTACGGTCCAACACATCCTTATCGGTTTCAAGGATGCAGCAGGCTTCCAGGGAGGTCGCCAGGCCCCCGGTAAGGCGGCTGCGCGCACCCAGGCAGAGGCCAAGAAACTGGCAGACGATCTCTTCGCCAGAGCTAAAGCAGGAGAGAATTTTGACAAGCTGATGAAGGAGAACTCGGACGATATCGGGGCCGGTATATACAGCCTGGCGAACACCGGTGTTGACACCACATCTGATCAGGAGACCGCGCGCCAGAGCATGGTGCCTGCCTTCGGCGACGTGGGATTCGGCCTCAAGGTGGGCGAGATCGGCATGTCTGACTACGATGCCACCAAAAGTCCTTTCGGCTACCATATCATCAAGCGCATCACCCCGCCGCCTTCTGAGCAGAAGCCCGCTGGTCAGGATGACCGCATCACCTTGCAGCATATTCTGATCGGCTTCAAGGACGCCGTGGGCTTCCAACAAGGTAACCTTCCCCCCAAGGCCGCCACCCGCAGCCAGGATGATGCTAAGAAGCTTGCTTATGACTTGCTCGCCCAGTCCAAGAGCGGTGGAGACTTCGATGCTCTTGTGAAAGCTAATTCTGATGACAGTGGCCCAGGCGTATACACGCTAACGAATATTGGTATCAAGGCCAACCAGAGCGCCGGGGAGTATGGCCGTCGAAGCATGGTGCCCGCCTTCGGTGACGTGGGCTTCGCCCTCAAGCCCGGCGAAATTGCCATTGCCGACTACGATGCCACCAAAAGCCCTTTCGGCTACCATATCATCAAGCGTATCAAGTAGGATTCACTTCGCCGAACAACAAAAGCACCCTAGACGCCTAGGGTGCTTTTTGTGATGTATGTAATGCAGGTCGCATAACTCCTACGCTCGCGACTGCCTGCCCGCCACGCGCTGCACGTAAGATAGTCCAATTTCGGCAACAAGCGCCATGAGGGCCACGGGTATCGCCCCCACAAGCAAGATGTAATTGCGAGAAAGGGCCAGCCCAGCCTGAATAAAATCGCCCAGGCCGCCGCCGCCGATGAGTGTTGCTAACGTGGCGCTGGCAATCACCTCGACCGTGGCTATGCGCAGTCCGGCCAGCACGACGGGAAGCGCCAGCGGCATTTGCACCCGCCAGAGCAGTCTCCACGCCGACATGCCCAGTCCGCGCCCCGCTTCCAGCACCGATTTGTCCACTGCCCGCATACCTGCATCGGTATTGATGAGCAGTGGCGGCACGGCCAGGAAGGTGAGTGCGATGGCCGAGGGCCTGAAGCCTGTGCCCTGGGATGGAAGCAGCAGAAACAGCACCGCCACACTGGGCACAACTCGCAATATACCGAGTACATTCACTAAAACCTGCCCGGCTCCACCATACCGGCTAATCCAGATGCCGAGCGGCACGCCTATAGCCACGGCGATCAGCAGTGCCACCCCGCTAAGTCTCAGATGTGCCCACACCGCATCAAGGAAGTCATTGTTGGAGTTGAGAGCGTATTCCCATGCCTGTCGTAGTGTATCCATGACGTAATGCGTAATGCGTAATGCGTAGCCCTTCTTAATCTTTGCGCGTACTTTGCGCTCTTTGCGTATGTGCGTTTCCGTCTCTTTACGAGTTACGCTTTTACGCCTCCTTTATCTCCATCGTCGTGAGCACAGCGTGTTGAGTAGCTCGTCTGCCGGTAGGAACACTTACCAGGCGGCTTATTGTGCGGAAGATAATGTCGGATACTACCGCGATAGCCCCGATGCTGATAATGCCCGCATACAGTTTAGAGTATGTTGGGTCGTTCATGCCGTCGCGCAGTAGCTGGCCCATGCCGCCCGCGCCTATCCATGCCGCTATTGTTGTCAGGCCGATTGTGGATAGGGCCGCGATACGCATGCCTGCTACTATGATTGGCAGCGCGAGCGGTATCTCGATGCGCCACAGGATCTGTATACGGCTCATCCCCATACCCCTCGCTGCCTCTTTCACCGCAGGATCAACCGAGTTGAACGCCACCATCGTATTACGCACCAGTACCACCAGCGCATATGACACCAGTGCGATGATGGCGGGCCTGACGCCGATGCCCGTGAACGGCACCAGGAAAGCAAAGAGGGCAAAGCTGGGTATCGTGTAAACAATGCCGAGTAGCACCAGCACAGGCGTAGCAAACCTTTGTAGCCTGCTCAGGGCCAGCCCCAGCGGCAGGGCGATCACCAGAGCGATCAGCAGCGACACGCCGCTAATCATGATGTGCTCTGCCATGCGCGGCCACACCCTGTCACTGAAGTGCTCGAATAAGTAGCGGGTTAGTTGTTCCATAAACGTGAAACGTGACGAGTGAAACGTGAAACGTAAGGCGCTTTACGCATCACGTTTTATTCCCCATGCACCATCCTTCGTATCGCAGCCATGTCAATCGTACCTACCGGACGGCCTTGCTCATCAACCACGGATAACACGTCTGATGCTTCACCAAGTAGTAGATTTAGAGCATCTCGCAGGCTTTCACCGGAGCGCACGGTGGGGTAATTATTGGCGGGTGCGACCTGGATGGGTAGCATAGCCAGATCAATGTTGAGCAGACTGAGCCGCCTGAGAACGTCGCCTGAGCCGGTGAGATCGGCTACGAACTCATCGGCGGGCGCAGAGAGTATGTGCAGTGGGGTGTCGTACTGGAGCACTTTGCCTGCGCGCATAACGGCGATTTTGTCGGCCAGCCGTATCGCTTCGTCCACATCGTGGGTTACGAAGAGTATGGTCTTGCGGACCTTGCTCTGGATGCGGATTAGCTCGTCCTGCAAGCGCCGCCTGGTGATGTTGTCAATGGCTGCAAACGGCTCGTCCATGAGCATGATCGTGGGGTCTGCCGCCATTGCCCTCGCCAGCCCAACTCGCTGCTGTTGCCCTCCTGATAGCTGTGCTGGGTAGCGATTGCGATATTCTTCCGGTTGTAAGCCTACCAGATCAAGCAGTTCGTCTGTGCGACTGCTGATGCGAGCCTTGTCCCAGCCTATCATGTCGGGCACGGTGGCTATGTTCTTGGCAACAGTCATGTGAGGAAAGAGGCCCACGCTCTGGATAACGTAGCCGATACGCCGCCGAAGGTCGTTTATCTGGAAGCTGCGTATCTCCTTACCTTCGATAAGGACGCGCCCGGAGTCGTGCTCGTAGAGGCGGTTTACCATCTTGAGGAGGGTGGTCTTACCACAGCCCGACGGCCCCAGCAGCACCACCAGGTCGCCTTCAGCCACATCCAGACTGACATCATCTACCGCCGCCTGTGTAGCCGATGGGAACCGCTTGAAAACGTGCTCGAAGGCAATGGCTGGGGTGGGTGATGGGCGGTGGGTGATGGAATGCTGGCGCTCTTCAGTGCCGGATCCGGTACTCAGTGTTTCCGTTGTTTCCATGATACGGCACCTGCTTTAATATCAACCGCCACCAGGAGGTTGGCTCCGAACCCTGTATGTATCTGTAAAAGAGTGGTTGGGATATACCATTAGAAACCTTGTCATTCTGAGCATAGCGAAGAATCAGCCGACCGTGTTTGACCCTTCATGTTGGGCTATTCAGTGCGTCAATGCGCTGTTAAGTACATATCTGCCGACTGTCTCGCTACACCAACTGATTCTTCGCTGCGCTGAGGATGACGAGAGCGCGGTTTGTCTCTTCCCATGCCACCACTCGTTACCACAATCTACTTAAGAAGACCCTTCTTTTGCAGCCATTCCTTAGCTACATCCGCATACTCGCGGCCTTTGCCGTCTACTTCCCAGTTCAGCGCCGAGATTTCATCGTTGGTGATCATAGGGGAGAGCTTGTTGAGGGTGTCGCTGATCTGCGGGTAAAGGTCGAGCACGTCCTGGCGAACCACAGGCGCTACGTTGTAGGGCAGACCATAGTTCTTCGGGTCGGCCAGTAGCACGAGGTTGTTGCCCGCGATAGGGCCGTCGGTGCTGAACGCCTGAGCAATATCAACATCCTTGCTCAGGAGAGCCTTGTAGCGCAGGTTCGCCGCGAAGACCTTGATATCCTTGAATTTGCAGCCACCATACGTCTTCTGGAGCAGCGGCAGCGCATCCGCCCGGTCCTTGAACTCGGCCACGGCAGCGACGGTCAGCTGGTCCGCCTTGTCGCAGAGGTCTTGCAGACTCTTGAGGCCATACTTGTCCGCTACTTCCTTGCTGGTGACCATAGCCTGGGTGTCGTTCATGGGGGAGGTATCGAGCCACACCAGGTTAAACTGCTGCTTGTAACCCTGCTTGACCGTATCATACACTTGCTTGGGGTCGTAGATAGGGTCTTTCTTCAGCACGTTGTTCAGGCCGGTGCTGGTGTACTCAGGATAGAGGTCAATACCGTCTGCGCCGCCACCCTTGAGAAGCGCGGCCTGCGCAATGTCCGTAGCGCCCAGGTTCAGCTTGCGCTCCACCGGAACGCCCGCTTTCTCCAACACAAGAGCGTACATCTCGCCCAAGATGAACTCTTCAGTGAAGTCCTTGGAGCTAATAACGATCTTGCGTTTCAGGCCGCCCGCTCCAGGCGTGCCCATCATAGCCGAAGGGCTACCGGACATCATAGCCGAAGGGCTACCCGACATCATAGCCGAAGGGCTACCGGACAT
>JBBSIK010000253.1:0-5161 GCA_038232115.1 Chloroflexia bacterium | reverse complement strand
GTCCGTGGCGAGTTGGAGCAGTTCGCCCATGTCGGCGGCGCGCAGGGCGAGGCCGCGCCATCGCTGCACCTGCTCCTGTAGCGCGTTGAGGCGGCGCATACTGCTTTGCGCGATGCGCTGGTCCTCCCAGAAGCCGGGCTGCTGCGACTGCTCGCCTAGTTGCGCTATCTGGCTTTCGAGTTCAGGCAAGTCAAAGCCGCACCTCGATCTCGCGTATGCGGGTGCGTAGGCCCTGTATTACCTCGTTCAGATTTTCGGGGGAAAGCGGTGTTATAGACATGGTATAGGTCGCCTCTTTTTCTGTGTAATGCCTGTATTATACACGCACAAGGTGTGCCGCGCATGGGGCGACTGGGGGATGAGGACTGAGGGGAAAGTAAACGCTCCCTCCACTCCCCACTCAGTCCTCAGTCCTACTTCACTATCGTGATGCCCAGTCCGTCCACGCTCTCGCGGATGATCGGCAGTATGACCGTTTCCAGGCGGGGGTTGGAGGTGAGTTCCCGGTTGTAGCGGCTGATTACGGTGGCGCTGGTGTCGTCGGGGGACGGTGAGATGACGACGCCATTGCGGATGAGGTTGTCGGAGAGGATGATACTGCCTGGGTGTGACAGGCGGATGGCCCACTCCATGTAGCCGGGGTAGTTCTCTTTGTCCGCGTCTATGAAAAAGAGGTCGAAGGGGCCTTCTCCGTTCGCTTCGATTTGCGGCAGGAGGTCGAGTCCCGCGCCTACTCGCACCTCGACTTTGCCCGATAGCCCTGCGTGCTCGATGTTAGCGCGCGCTACATCGGCGTGCTTGGGGCTGTATTCCAGACTGAGCAGTTTGCCGCCGTCGGGCAAGGCGCGCGCCAGATTGATCGTGCTGAATCCGCCCAGCGTGCCGATTTCCAGCATCTTCTTCGCCCCGCATAGCTTCGCCAATATGTAAAGCAGCCTGCCTTCGTTCGGCGACACGTTGATTTGCGGGAGGCCGTTGCGCTCGCTACTGTCAAGTGTCGAGAGCAGAGCTTCGTCGGGTGGGAGAAGGCCCTGTATATAGTCGTCTATCTGTCGCAGGTGGTTTGTTTGTGTGTTGTCGCTCATTTACGAATCCCTCCAGGTATCGTGCTTGTATCGTCCCAGCCGTAGCCAAACTCCAACAGTGTTTCGCCGCCCATTTCCTCCTGCCTCTCGTACACCTTGCGACCGCCCATCGTCTCGTAGAAGCGGCAAGCAGGGTTATCCGCCAGCACCCAGAGTAACATCGAGTGGAGGTCCATTTCGGCCAGTTTCTCCACAACAGCGTTGAAGAGGTTGCGGCCTGTCCCTTTGCCCTGCTGATCCTTGAGGATGTAGATAGCGTAGAGTTCACCCTTGTAGGCCGGCTCATCAGGGCGTGCAGGGCCGCCGCAAGTGAAGCCCACTATCTCGCCGTGGCCTTCCTGTGCAACATAGACGAAAGAACGGTTGTTGGGGTTGTCCAGTGCATGCTGCCAATACTCCTCGCGTCTCTCGTATGTGAGGCTGTCAATATAGTCTTGCGGCACAAGCCCGGCGTATGTGGTGCGCCAGCTATCTACATGCACGCGGGCGATGCCGGGGGCGTCATAGGGTGTGGCTTCTCTAATAATCATAACTTCCACGTTCCTTAAGCAAACCGAGGACCGAGCACGTCACATACTCAGCCCTCATCACTTGATACTTTCCACTTTTAACTTTCAACTCGTCACGCCAGCAGTCCAGGTATCTGCGTAGGAATCTTCGCTACTTTTACGCCTGCGTCTTCAAGGGCGTCTATCTTGCCCTGGGCCGTGCCTGCGCCGCCGGAGATGATAGCGCCCGCGTGGCCCATGCGGCGACCGGGAGGGGCTGTGCGGCCCGCGATGTATCCGGCTACCGGCTTGGTAACGTACTCCTTGATGAAGGCCGCCGCTTTCTCCTCCTCGTCGCCGCCGATCTCGCCCATCATCACGATCTTCTCAGTTTTGGGGTCGTCCTGGAACAGGCGCAGGCAATCAACGAAATCGGTGCCGTGGATAGGGTCGCCCCCTATGCCCACAGCCGTAGTCTGGCCCATGCCGCGCTCGGTGAGGGCGAATATGACCTCATAGGTGAGCGTGCCTGAGCGAGAGACGAGGCCCACGTTGCCCGGCTTGCAGATATAGCCGGGTATGATGCCGATTTTGGCTTCGCCCGGAGTGATAAGGCCGGGGCAGTTGGGGCCAATCAGACGGCTCTTGCTCGCCTGGAGCACGTCATACACGCGCATCATATCGAGCACCGGCACACCTTCGCTGATGCACACGATCAGTGGAATACCGGCGGCTATCGCTTCGAGGATAGCATCGGCAGCGCCCATAGGGGGCACAAAGATAAGCGACACGTTGGCCCCGGTCTCCTTAACTGCGTCCCTCACAGTGTCGAATATCGGCACGTCCAGGTGAGTTGTGCCTCCCTTTCCAGGCCGCGTGCCCGCAACCACACCTGTGCCATATTCGATCATCTGCTGCGTGTGGAACGTGCCTTCGCGGCCCGTGATGCCCTGCACCAGCACGCGACTGTTTTTATCCGCAAGTATGCTCATTATAAGGTTCCATCTCCTCGTTGAAACTTGGGAATCATGCGCGGGGATTATAACATAGAACAAGTTGAAAGGTGAAAGTATCAGGTACTGAGTACAGAGCTGATGCAAAGACGCACTTGGGAGGAGTTGAGCACCCAAACGGCCCTTGTCATTCCGAGCGCAGAGAGGAATCGGTTGGTCGTCGTACACACTTGCAATCTTGCCACTTACTATCTCCAATTCAGCACTGTCGCATACCTACCCGATTCCTCACTCCGTTCGGAATGACAAGTTGTGGTTTGGGCGGTCAATTTGCGGTCTTTGAGACTTTACAGCAGCCCTGTGGTTAGTGAAGAATCCCTCTTCTAAATCTTTGCGCGTTCTTTGCGTTTTTTGCGACTTTGCGTTTCCGTCTCTTTCCTACTCTCCCAACCCCACCATGTCCAACTGCCTGCCGGAGACGAGCCTGAAGGTGATGAGCAAGGCAAAGGATGCCAGCACAAGGATGGCGGATAGGACGATGGCGGCGTTGAGGTCGCTTTCGAGGGCGGTGTAGATGGCGAGGGGCATCGTCTGGGTGCGGCCCTGGAAGTTACCGGCAAAGAGGATGGTTGCCCCAAACTCGCCCACGGCCCGTGCCCAGGCCATGACCGCGCCGCCTACCAGTCCGGGCATGGCGAGCGGTAGCACTACATAGCGGAAGGTCTGCCAACCTCCCGCTCCCTGTGTGTGGGCTGCCTCCAGCAGGTCGCGTGGCACCGATTGGAAGCCTGCCCTTGCCGCCCTGATGTAGAAAGGCGCAGCCACAAACGCCTGGGCCAGCACTACAGCTGCCAATGTAAAGGCCACCTCGATGTTCAGGTCGCGCAGCACGCCGCCCGCGAATGTACGCCGCCCGAAAGCGAACAGCAGCGCCACCCCAGCCACCGCAGGGGGAAGCACCAGAGGCAATTCCACTAAAGTATCCACGATGCGCTTGCCGGGGAAGCTGTGCCGAGCCAGCATGTATGCTAGAGGCGTGCCCAGCGCCACCATGAGGGCCAGACTGGTCAGGCTGCTGATCGCGCTGAGGCGCAGAGCATCCAGCACGAGCGGATCGCCCAGATAGCGAAATAGCTCGCCAAAGGGCACGCGCAGGAGCAGGGCAAGCAATGGCAAACTGAGGAACGCCACGCATATGGCACCGGCGAGGGCCACGCCCAACCGCCCCAGCAAAGTTCTCCATGATGTCTCTGAGTTGGGCAGCTTGTCTCTCCTGCTGGTGATGGGTGATATAAGAGACGGAAACGCAAAGACGCAAAGAACCCGCAAAGATTATGAAGGAGTTCTTCACTAACCGCTAACAACTCCGTTATGGCGTGTTGGCGGGGTGGGCGAATCCATATTTCGCCAGTATGTTCTGGCCTCCGGGCGAGAGGAGATAGTTGATCCACGCCTGGGCAGCTTGTGGGTGGGTTGCGCCTTTGACGGTTGCTATGTAGTAGACGGCGATTACATTGTACTTGTCGGGTATCGCCAGGGTCTTTACCGGCTGTGTGCCGCCTGTGGTCGTCGCGTTTGCTGCTGTGGCATCCGTGACGTAGACGATACCCGCGTCTACTTCGCCTAGCTGCACTCGGGTAAGCACCTGTCGCACGTTGTCCTCGCGGCTGACAACGTTATCCAGCACGGCTTTCTTGAACCCCTCACCGTATGCAGGGTCGGCGGCCAGTTTGTCGAGCACCGCGAGGCTGTATTTGCCTACGGGCACGGCAGGGTCGGCCAGCGATAACTTGATGCCGGGCTTTGCCAGGTCTTTGAGCGTGGCGATGCTGCCGAAGTTCTCATTGGGCAGCACGACCACGAGCTTGTTACGTAATAGCTCCATAGGGCTGCCCTCGATAAGCCCTGCTTGCACGGCGTTGTCCATGTTGGTTTTATCGGCGGAGGCGAATACGTCGGCGGGCGCGCCCTGCTGGATTTGCGCTACCAACGCCTGCGACCCCTGGAAGTTGAAGCGCAGATCGGTCACATTTGGGTTGGCGGCCTTGAACTGCTGCCCCGCTTCGGTGAACGCTTCCGTGAGGGAAGACGCCGCGAACACGCTCAACCCCGTCGGTCCCAGTGTGGGCCGGGGGGTAGGCGTGGTCCGCGAGGGCGGGGTGGCGGTGGGCACCGGCTTGCCTGCATTGTTGTAACGCCAATCATAGTAGTGACGCCCAATGTTACCAACCTGCACACGGAACTCGAACTGGGCCGACGGCACATAGGTGAGCACCCTGCGCTCGTAAAGCTGTATCATCACGAGCGTATTAGCCTGCCCCGCGATCTTTACATGCGTCCAGTACGGCTCCGTGATAGGCAGGCCACTGGCGTAGTACCACGGATTGGAAATCTGGCCTTGCGTCTGTTTGCCGTTCTCGTACACCGTGCCGCTTGCATTGAGGAACTCCCAGAATATATCGGGGATGTTGTGCTGGGTGCTCTTTTCAAAATGGACAAGCTCTGCGCCGAACGTGCTGCCGAGGCTTGCATCGTCCCTCGTCTTGCCGGAACGATCTACGGTGGTCACTGCCTTCTGTCCCGTGAGATTTAGCGCGCCCTGCATTAGTCCCGTGAAGGTGGCGTAGGTCGGCGC
>JBBSIK010000252.1:0-5172 GCA_038232115.1 Chloroflexia bacterium | reverse complement strand
GTGCCCCGCCTCCAACAGCCGGATGCCACTCGATAGCCCCGACACCCCACAACCTATGACGATGATATTCATCTCGCTACCCCTAATCTTCTAAGGCTCAGGGTCGAAGAGCGCCGCCTTTATCCTGCAACAGTATGTATAACACAGACAGTCTATGCGGACGTACTGGAGACGCAAGGTCTACTCAAAAGCCAAGCCCACCCTGCGACTAAAGTCACGGGGCGAAGTTGCTAAGCCTCCTTGTTGGCCGTTAGTAGGTACAGATGGGCATCAGCCCTGCTTACCGGTGCTCGGCACTGGTTGCAAAACCGCCTATCTGGTAAAATGGGCATGCCCTTGCCCGAAGGCGCTATAACTCCTCCACAAGAAAGGTCTCCATGTCCATGCCTCTCAGCCACGCCGGTCTTCGCGTGCCCCGCATGTGGGTCGCGCTTATTGTTGCCGCATTTGTCCTGATGGTCGCCCTATCCGGGTGCGATACCGGGTCTGCGCCTCCGCCTACGCCTACATCTGTTCCGCAAGCGCCAACGGTTGAGCCTAGCAACACTCCTGTGCCGGTAATACCAACAGACACGCCGCTGCCACCACCTACAAACACGCCTGTACCCGTAGCGACTAACACGCCCGATCCGAATCTTGTCGCTGAGCGCATAAAGAGCAACTACGTCCCTGTCCTCTGCTACCACCATATCCGCGACTTCAGGAAGAGCGATACGGGCGACGACAAGGCCTATATTGTGCCGCCCTCCACGTTCGAGGACACGCTCAAGTACCTCAAAAGCAAGGGCTACACCGGCGTGGTATCGCAGCAGGTGTACGACTATTACGCATACAGCAAGCCCCTGCCTCCCAAGCCGATCATGCTCTCTTTCGATGATAACGACGGTACCCAATACACCAATGCCTTACCCCTGCTCAAGAAGTACGGCTTCAATGCTACTTTCTTCATCATGACCGTGACTATCGACAAAGAAAACTATATGACGACGGAGCAACTCAAGGGCCTCGACAAGCAGGGCTACGATCTGCAGCCGCACACGTGGGACCACCATATGGTCACCAAGTATAAGACTGACGACGACTGGCAGACGCAGATAGTGGAGCCGAAGAAGTCACTCGAAGAGATGCTGGGCCATCCGACGCCGTTCTTCGCATATCCCTATGGTATTTACAGTTCGGAGGCCGCCGACAAGATCAAGTCATACGGCTATAAGGGTGCATTCCGTCTCAATGAGAACATGGACCCCGACAACGGCCCCAAAACAAACCCGCTGTTCGCTATCAGGCGCTATATCGCTAATCCCTTCTATACCGACGAGCAGTTCGATCAGGTGTTATTGGGGACGTGGTGAAACGCGAATCGTAGCGCGTAAAGCGTAAAGCGTAACTGGTCAAGGCCCAGATAATCCCGATACAAAACAGGATCGCTCAACATAGGGTGGTCCTGTTTTGCTTTATGGGCGACTACGATAAATTACTGGTGATTACCCACATGTCAGAGCACCCCCGGCGGTTGAAACCGCGGGCAACGATTACGAAGTCCGCATGGCGGACTGGAGATGGTTACAGCACCAACTTAGTCGCCGCAGGGCGACTTTGTAAGTGTTGCCCGTGACTTTAGTCGCCGGGTGCTGTTGGCTCCCGCAGATGTGGGTAATTACCACGATGAATAACGCTTTACGCTTTGCGCTTTACGTGTTACCCTTGACACGATGAAGCAAGGCCAGCCGCTTTCCGTACTCTATGTCAGGTATCGCACCGTGAGCCTGCTTCTTACGGGCGGCCTGCTGATGGTGTTGAGCTTCCTGTGGTACTTGCCTGGGGCTTATCACGCGCGAGACATGGACGAATACCACCGCTATGCCTTCCGAGAGTTCAGATTTAACAACGTAATTCCGATGTACGTAAACCACAGGCTCGACAGGTACTATGGCCCTGATTTCATCCTTAAGGGCACAGGCATAGAATACCCCGCCTTGCTTTCGGTATTGATTCGCGCCACGGCGGGTGTGGGCGTAACCACGCCGGTGCCGTTCGAGTCGTACAGGAGCGGGACGCCTGCACCGGCAGCCACACCTCCACCCGGCGGCAACGTACCTACATATGTGATACTCAACTACGCTGTTGTCTTTGTTTTCGGCCTGCTCGCTATCTATCTGATAGGACGTTGGCGGGGATCGCGTCCCTGGCTGTTCGTCGCGTCGCCCCTCCTGTTGGTATTCGCAGGCTACAACTGGGATCTTGTGCCTATCGCCCTCAGTCTGTCAGGCGTGATGCTGCTCGCCAGGAGCATCAAAGGGCGTGGTCATGGGCGCGGCTACAATCTCTACATGGAAATAGCCGGGTTCGTGGCGCTTACCGTGGGTATCTGGTTCAAGCTCTTCCCTGTAGTGTTCCTGGTCGCCGTGATCGTGCAGAGGATAAGGAGCAGGATGTGGAGGTCTATCGCGCTCGGTGCTGCTGTTTTTGTGGCGCTCTCCCTGCTAATCAATCTGCCACTGGCATTGGGCAACTTCGATAGCTGGTACTTTTTCCTGTGGGTGCACCAGAACCGCGACACCGAGCTATCTATTTGGTACTGGTTGCTTGGTGACATGCAACCTGCCGTCGTGGCCCGACCCGACGTGACGGCTGCGGTAAACACCCTTAGCTTGCTGGTGGTGGGCGCGGGCGGGCTAGCAATCGCAGCTCTGGCGTGGAAGAGTCCACGCCGCGATATAGTGATGCCTCTGGGTTGCGTGTTGCTGGTCTGGTGGCTCCTTTTCAACAAAGTATATGACCCAAACTTCGACATTTACTTGCTATTTGTGCTCGCTGTCATGGCCGCACCGTTCTGGCTCTACGTCGCCACTGTACTGACCAGCTTTATCTGGTATCTCCCCACCTTCATAGGGCTTTATCTCACAACACAGCCCAACACAGGCGACATCAACATCTGGCTCAGCACTCACGCCCTGTTTGGCGTACTTATCATACGGTTGGCGCTGCTGTGTACGATAGTAGTATGGCTGGGCCGTAAGCTCCTGACGCCGGATCAACCTCCCGACGAACAGCTAACCACGCACAGTGCCAGCAGGGAGCCTACCAGCCTGGTAGTAGCTCTTGCGCTCCCACAATAGTTCACGGCAAACGACACACATAGCCCTAACAAAGACTACATGGCATTAGGCAGGTTCCGGTCGTTCTGTTATAATAATAGGCAAACTATTGCACATTACGCGCATTGGAGTACGAAGAATTGAATATCACTCGTGAAGATATGCCAGGCAGGCAAGTTGCCCTCACAATCGAACTTGATCCCGATACCGTCAACTCTGCTCTCGACAGGGCATACCGCCAGATGGTCAACCAGGTGAATATTCCTGGCTACCGGCGCGGTAAGGCTCCGCGCCACATGCTGGAGCGCTATGTAGGCACGGAAATGCTCACCGAGCGCGCCGTCAAGAACATTCTGCCCCAGGCTGTGCAGGACGCTATCAGCGACCAGAAAATTGACGCGCTGGACGTGGGAGACGTCGAGATCGTCAGCATGGACCCTCTACAGGTGAAGGTGATCGTTGTGCAGCCACCCGTGATTGAGCTTGCCGATTACAGCTCAGTGCGCGTCGAACGCGACCTGGTGGAGATCACCGAAGAGCAGGTTGACCAGGTGCTCACCGAGCTGCGCCGCGAAAGCGCCCCCTGGCAAGAGCCTGCCGATCCACGCCCCATACGCGAAGGCGACATGGTGTACCTCAACCTTGAAGGCTTCACCACAGAAGGCGCTCTCGAAGAAGCCGCTCGCGAGAACTTCCCTACCATTGTGGGCGTGGCCCGCGCAGGCGTGCCTGAGCCGGTCAATGTCGCACTAACAGATATGTCTGTGGGCGAGGAGAAGGACATAGCCGAGACACTGCCGGAAGATTACCTGAATGAGGCGCTACGCGGCAAGGATGTCACTTATCATGTGACGGTGCTCTCGATCAAGAGCCAGGACCTGCCTGAACTTGACGACGAGTTCGCCAAGAAAGTTGGCTACGACACAGTAGACATCCTGCGTACAGCAGTCCGGGACAACCTGGAGCAGCGCGCCACTGAAGCCGCCGAGTCGAGGCAGGTGAACACCGCTATGGACCAGATCATCGAGAGCGCCAACGTGGACGTTCCCAATATGATGGTGAACGAGGAGCTTGACGGCATGCTCAAGAGCCTCGAAAGCCGCCTCAAGGAGCAGCGCCTTAATCTGCGCCAGTATCTCACTTACAATGGCCTCACCGAGGCCGAGTGGCGTCAGGCCAACAGTGAGCGCGCCCGAGAGCGTGTGGTGAGCAATCTTGTGCTGCAGGAGTTCGCCCGCCGCGAAGGCATCGCCGTTGAAGATGCGGACGTAGATGCCGAGATCAACCAGATACTGGGCCGCTTCGAGGGCGAGGAGCTTACTCAGGCCCAGGAAGTGCTCACCACCGACGAGGCTCGCCACGACCTGATGGATCGTCTCTTCCAGCAGAAGCTGCTCGAAAGGCTGACCGGCATCGCCGAGGGCCGTATCGAAGCCGCTCCTGCCCCCGCTGCTGAGAGTGAAACTGCCGTAGAGGCAGAGGCGTCTGAGACATCCGAAGAGGGCGCATCTGAAGGTAGCAACGCTCCAAAAGCGGGTAAAGCGGGTAAAGCGGGTAAAGGCAGCAAGAAAGCCGCAGCCCAGATCGCGGAAGTAGGTGCAAGTGACGATGCCGAAACAGCATCCACTGATGCCACAACTAACGCTGTGGCTACCGACCTCGAAGTCGCCGGTGGCGCTGCCGAAGTGCTGGGCACAGGGGATGTAGACACCCACTCACCGAACGAAACAGGGGAGGCTGAGGGTGGCGGCACGCCTGCGGATGCTCCCGGCCTGAGCAAGTAACAAAGAGGTTGCCTCATGACAGACCTTGCGCTGGTCTGCACATAACGGCATGAGGTGTTGGTGAGCCGGTAGTGCTCGTTCATGGCAGTGATGCCGCCGACCTGGACAGCGTCTGGGCAGGTAGCGCGAACTGTCGGAGCGCTACCGGCTTTTGATTCTCCTACCCGAATGTCTAGGTATAGCTGAACAGCCTGGCGGCATGCTGTGTGGTATAATGTTAGTGGGTTCGACCCGACAAAGGCACCCTCTCAACCTTTACGCAGAGTTTATCCATAGGCCCTGCATACGGT
>JBBSIK010000251.1:0-5172 GCA_038232115.1 Chloroflexia bacterium | reverse complement strand
TCAAGTTAGTCGCCGCAGGGCGACTTTGTAATCGTTGCCTGCGGTTTCAACCGCCGGGCACAATTGCAGATGTGGGTAATCTCCAGGAGGGTACTCATCTTAATCAAGCCACGCTACGTGTTCCACTTTATGTTTCACGTTTCACTATGTGCTTCCACATTAGGATGCCCGCTATGGACTTTGCGTCCTGGATGTCGCCTCGGCTCATGGCGGCTACAGCTTCGTCGTAGGTGAGGCGTTCGACCTCGATATTTTCGTCGTCATCGCCTCCTGCTGGGCTTTCGGTGAGGTCGGTGAGGAGATAGCAGTCGAGGAACTCGGTGCAGAAGCCGGGGGCCGAGAAAAACCCGCCCAACCGTACCACCGTGCCCGCTTGGTATCCGGTTTCCTCACGCACTTCGCGGCGGGCGCAAGCTACAGCGTCCTCGCCCTTCTCTCGGGTGCCTGCCGGTATCTCTAGCAGCACTTTATCTGCGGCTCGGCGATACTGCCGCACCATGATGAGCCGCTCCTCGTTGTCTAGGACCACCAGGGCTACAGCGCCGGGGTGGACCACTATCTCGCGGGGTCGCTCCTGGCCGTCGGGCAATCGCACCATCTCCTTGACCACTTTTATTAGCTTGCCGTCGTACACAGTTTCTTTGGACAGACCTACTTCGGGTTCAAGTGCCATCGTTGCTCCTCCATAAAGGGCGGCATATCTATTGCTTGTATTTGCATTATACCCTCACGAGGAGATCCGCATTGCCCAAAGCTGCACAACCCCACAACCACGCATCGGTGGAAGAGATTATTCACCCCCACGAAGACATGCTTGCCGACGTGCCCGAACAAGCCGCCGGGCCATCTTACCGAACCGACAAAGCCACTGCCCTTGCCGCCCTGCGCGAACCTGGCGTGCGGTGTTGCCGCTGCGATCTATGCGCTACCCGCACGCAGGTGGTATTTGGGGAAGGCTCTCCCAACGCTACAGTGTTAATCATCGGCGAAGCGCCAGGGGCCGAGGAGGACAAGAGCGGCCATCCATTCTGGGGCAAAGCGGGTCAGATGCTCAACTCCATACTGGATGAGGTGGGCATAAGCCGCGACGAGATATGGATCACTAACACGGTGAAGTGTCGCCCCACGCTGGCGCAGGGCAAGCGCGTATCGAATCGCCCGCCGCGCACGCCGGAGATCAAGGCATGTACGATCTGGCGCGTGGGGGAACTTGACATAATCAAACCGAAAGTGGTTTGCTGCATGGGAGCGGTGGCGGCGAAAGCGATAATGGGCCGCGACGTGAAAATGACGCTAGAGCGCGGGCAGTGGCTTCAGTTCCCCCTACCTATAGAAGGTATGGAGGGGAGCGAAGTGATGATCACTTATCACCCCTCGTATATTATGCGGCAAGAGGGGGAGGCGTTGGAGCGCATCAGGGGTCAGTCGGTGGCCGATTTCAGGATAGTGGCGTCACGGCTGCACGGCAGCTAATTGCATGGCAGTAGCGTCCGTGTGGGTAGGCATGTGGAAAACGGCAGTCATGTAGCTAAATTTCGTGACGTAGATAGCGGCATAGACCGCAGTATCAACAATCGCCTTTTCCCATCATCTTACGACCGTTTTCCCGCGCACCCACCGATAGGAGCCTCCGTCCACTAAAGGATAAGCCTCCGATGGTTGTCGCACGAGACTGGTCAGGCACTATTTCAATTGTGCCAGCTTCTTCCTGGCCTCGACAATCCAGCCGTCACCGGGTTTGGCCTTGTCAATGACGTTCTGGTAAGCTGCGATGGCGTTTGCTTTGTCGCCGCGCAACTGGTACACCTCGCCCATGTGGAAATACGACTCTACAAAGCCGGGGTCTTTCTCGACTGCCAGCTTGTACTCATTGATCGCATCATCGTACCGCTTTCTGTCTGTATAGGCGCTACCTAGTTTGTTATGCACAGATGGCAGATTCGGTTCCACATCGCGCGCATTCTCCCATGCCTTGAGCGCCTTGTCCGGCTGGCCGGCATCCTGGTAGGCGTCCCCCAGTTGGTGCCAGGCGGGGACATTATGCGGGTCCTGCGCGACGACCGTTTCCAGTTCTCTCGCGGCTTCGACGGGGTAGCCGTGAGCACGATACCAGTCTATCAGCTTCTGGCGCGCATCACGGTTCGAGGGGTTCTGAGCGGCAGCCGCAATGAGAGCCTTGAGATCGGGATCATCCACCGGTGGTGCGGGCATAGGCGTGGGACTTGCTGTGGGCAGCGGTGTTATCGAAATGCCGGGGATGCCCGAGTTCTGGGCGGGAGCGCCCACGAGCGTGCCCACCTCGCGCCCAGGTTGCTGCACCACCTTATAAATGATCGTTCCCTTTATGCCTAAGGAACCCTGCGACTCGAAGACCTTGTCGAGCACGTGGACCTTCGGGTCAGTGAGCTGCTGGAACTTGCGAATACCTGGCCCGGCTTTTGCCTGCTCAAGCTGACCCAGGTAGATATAGTCTATATCGTATTTGCTGATCAGGGTGAGCGCAAGTTGGGCATCTTGTGTGGTGAAAAAATCGTTCATGTCCTTTACGCGGTCAGCCACCAGCCAGCCGTAACGCTGCTCGTCCTGGTGCAGTCCACCCACCACCATCGAAAGCCCGGTGCCGGACGCTGCTCGCATGCCGTACTCACGATAATACCCCAGAGGAAGTTCAGCCATGACCTGCGCGCCCTTTACGTTCTTGTTGAGCCAGGTGATAGCATCATAATCATATTTCAGGTCAACAGACAGAGGCGGCACGCTGGCGGGGTCCTGCCCAGGCTGCGCGAATGGCGCGCCTTCGGTCATGTACTGCGCTGTCTTCATGAACTGCAACCCGTCCAGGGTGCCTATTGACAGTATAACCGGAAACCGCTTTGCGAGCCGGTCGGGGGTGCCCAGGACCGTGAAGGCGAGTGATGCCAGGATGAACAGACCGAGCACACCAACCCAGACGAAGCGTCCCACGTTGCGGCCCGGCCCGGGTTGTACTTCGGGTTTGCTCCCCTATGCTTGGTAATAGGTCGCGTCGTAAGCTGGACTCGCCTGTACCTGTGCCTGTGCCTGCATCGGCGGCAGCGCGTCTACTTTGTCCAGCGACTGTGCAGTGGCTCTCACGGGTTGAACGTCCCCTGCTGTATCGCCTGCGTGCTCCATGGACCAGACCAACCAGTTTGACGAATCAGGTAGATTGGTTTGCTGTTGCTCGTGTTCTGTAGCAACAAAGTGTTCAGCGCGTGCGGCTCCCGCCGGAATAGGTTCCACCTCCGCAGGCAGTACATCTAAGGCCTTCGCGCCGTAGCCATCTAGCGGCGCACTCCCTTCGGCTGCCTCAGCGGTTGCTTTACGGCGACTCGTCCGGCCTTGTCGCAGACCGTAGACGATGTAGTAAATCGCCGCCGCACCCCCAGCCGCAAAGAGCAGCCAAACTTGCACGTAGAACTTGAACACCGTGTTCATCCGGTACTGGGCGCCACCGTGCAGATGGTCAGCCAGGTAAACAAGCTCGACGCCCATTGCCACCGCCAGCGCAGCTACCAGGAGGAGGCCCGTGAACAGATTGGCGGCGGACCTCGATGTGGAGAGCGTTGTCGCCGCTATGCCTCCAATCAGGGCGACCAGTAGAGCAAGCAATAGCTGCCCGGTCACCAGTTGCAAAACAACCAGCGCAGTTGTAACCCCCAATATGCCCAATCCAGCCCAGAGTGGCAGCACACCAGGCTGCTCGATCCTCCCTGCATTGGGCACTGTGTCGGGTGTCAGGTATGCTATGTACTGAGGTTGAGGTTCAGCCTGTCGCACTCCCGCTAGCCAGTTGTCCGATTCATCGCCGTAGGTGTAAGGCTCAAGACCCCAGCCGACCGCAGTCTGTTCACCCCCCGTGTGTGCTGTGTTGAGCCAGCCGTTGCTGGGAGACATCTCTTCTCTGTCTCCGTCCTGATTTATGGACACATCTTCGGCAACTCCGTCAAAGCCGTCATTGTGCGCTACAGTAGCCTCGCCAACGGGTATAGGGCGTGTACCAAGGCTATTACCGCCGTTTCCATCGTGCGGCGTGGCGTGTGTATCAGGCTCGGCGGCATCGCCGGTGACTCCACTGCGGTAGAACACTGGTTGCTCGTCTAACGGAATCGAGCTTGTGCCCACAGCAGGCGCACCGGCCATTGATAGTGTGAGACCGCGCGCGTGTGTGCGTGAGAGGGACTGACGCGCTTCAAATGCCTGCTGAGGGAGGTTGCTTGCGAGGGGATTTGGTGCGGATGCCTGGAACCTTGAGGTCGCGTCGTTGAGGGCAGCCGTCCAGGGGAAGTTCCAGAGCCTGTATATCAGGTAAGACAGCGTTATAAAGACGAACAGGCCCCAAACGATCAAAAATTCGGCAAGCACGGTGCGGCGCATGAACAAGTCTCCGCCCTCGATTGCCGAGCCATCTACCAGGGGTAGAATTGAAGTATAGAACGCCTTGAAGTTGAGGAAGAACGGCAGGTATGCCCCAAGCGAGGCGAGTGCGAGGAGGCCCACCGAAAGGATCGAAGCCCCGTAGAGGACGCCCCGGTCAAGGCCGCCAATGCGGTTCAATGCGGTCGTGGGTCTCTCTGCGCCCGCCGTAACGTCATCGGCAGTCTCTCCATTGCGGCCAACCAGCAGAAGTGCCACGAGCACGCCGCCCCCGGTGATACCCATGTAAGTTGGAAAGTCCCACGAGTTGATGGCGGCCATCGAGCCGAGGGCCAGAGCCATCACGCCGAAGGTCAACGCTCCACGCCATCCGGGACCCCACAGCCATGCCAGAGTGCTTGTTATACGGGTCCAGAGCTTTTGCCGGAGCGTCAGCTCACCTGCGCGCACCCATAGATCATGGGCCTTGCGGAAGCTGCCCGCGAAAACCAGGTTCAGCGTGAACACCGCCGACATGAGAGTGAAAGGCATGTCGATCAGATGCGGGTGGAGGTCTGCGAACAGAAACGTCCAGTATGGAAACTCATTGATCGTGCCACCGATCACCCGGCTGGCGTCCCAGTAGTTGAACTGCGTGTATGTGGTGTGCAGGGACTGCTCGGTCAGGTGGAGATTGGCCGACACAGTAAGTAGGCCCTGCCCCAACTGCGGGAAAGATATCATGATCCACTGCAAGAACCCGTGCAAGTTTCCGATCACGAGCATGAGCAGGCCCGC
>JBBSIK010000250.1:0-5173 GCA_038232115.1 Chloroflexia bacterium | reverse complement strand
TACAGGTTGTTGCGGACCCGCAATGAGGGCAATTCATCAGGATTCCTTGTATGTATGATCCTATCTACGGCAAGGATACCCGATGGATCGCCTCAATACCAACCTGTGCCCTGAGTTCTGCCACTTCCGGTTACAATTGCTACTACCTGAACGCGCAGGCCGGGCCGACACGCGCCTGGCTCGTCAACGACGACCCGGCACACACCTGGATCAAGAACCGCCTGTAAGGCGTGTCAGACGATTAGTCGCTCAAGCTACCGCCGGACAATTCCGCCGCAACGTCGCGCAGTATGTCAAGACGGTCGGTGCAGACGGCGGACAAGCCCAGCCGCAGCAGCGCCCGCAGCACATCGAGCCGCTCCTCGTGCCAGCAGACGACACCCAACCCCTCGCTTCGTACCCGCGCCAGCCACTCCGGTGTGAGCAGGGTATGGGGCGCGGGGTGGCGCTTCCAGCAGGGGTGGACATAGCGCGCGCCGCAACCTCGCGCCAGGGCTACGGGGACTGCATCGAAAGCGCCGAAGAGGATTGAGGTCGGGGTGTGCGGGGCGAGGTCGGTTGCCCATGCCACCCACGCAGGCTCGAAAGAGCCGACCACGCTGTATCGCCCTATGCTGCGTCCACCCAGGGCGGTCATGGTGGGTTTCACCGCCTCACCTTCTTTGATTTCGAGGTAAGGCTTGAGGTGCATCTCTTCGCACAGATCGAGCGCTGCGTTCAGCGTCGGCACTGACGTTTCCGGCGTTGGAGTCAACCAGTTCATCTCGTCCGCTGTCAGCGTGTTGACTGGCACATGGCCGCTTCCCGCTCCTGGCAGGGCCACCGCCGAATCGTGCGACAGCACTGCCACACCGTCCGCGCTCATCCGCACATCAAGCTCGACCATGTGCGCGCCCAGCTCTGCGGCCTTGCGGATCGCCGCCAGGGTATTTTCCGGGGCGTGGGCGCTGGCCCCACGATGGCCGACATGCATCACGTGGCGCTCTTCCCGCGGGATCTCTTCATCAAGTTCCGCCAGACGTGCCCGGACCATCCCTGGTATGGCAGCGTCCAGTTCCGGCCAGGGCACCATAGGTAGATCGGCCACCTGTACGCGCTGGCTCCAATCCCACCGGGGCGTAAAGGCGTGGCGGCGCAGGTAAGTGCGCACAAGCTGGTCGTCGTCCGGCGTTCTGATGATGCGATCGCGGTACAACGGTGTGACGTGTACCCCACCCGCCCCTGCCCCAGGCCCACATGAATGCTCCGTGTGATCGCCGCGAGCCACGAGCGCATGCGGACCGGAGGCTAGCGCGTGTTTGCCCGGCTCAGAATAAAGCACAGGTCGCCCACCCTCCAGCCTGAGGTCTCCGCCATAGGCGCCACCATGCTGGCTCGACTCCACGCCCACCACCTCGCCATCGCCGCCGACCAAGACCCAGGCATGCTCAAGCTCGTACAGGTGACCTATGTCCCAGTCCCACCAGAGGGCGTACTCAATCACCACCTCTACGGGAGGCTCGGGTCGAACGTAACGGGGGAAGGAAGGCGACGGCCCCGGTTCACGGAAGATCGTACAGCCAACGCGCGAGGGCAGGAAAGGTTCCGCCCCATCAAAGAGGACCACGGGCGCATATCGCCGTGCCAGCGTCCGGTCGTTTGTGTTCAGTGAAGGATGCATAGTTAAAGTCGAATTATGAGTTTTGAGTTTTGAATTATGGATTGCGGAGCTTTCTTCCCAGACTCATGATTCAGAGCGCACAGGGTGATGTAGAATAATAGCATATATATCAAACCAAAACACGGGGGTCAATTAGTGGGAAATCATAGTGCCGCGTCTACCGTCGAGCAGCGATTGTATCATAAACTTGGAGCAAGCCCGAATTTGCCACAGGAAGCCATTGTGATACTGGATCTGCTGTTGGCAGGCACTCAGGAGGCGCTCAGGAACAACCTCGTGGGCGTGTACTTGCGCGGTTCCCTCGTCATGGGTGATTTCGACCCTGTGACGAGCGACATCGACTTCTTCACTGTCACTGAGCACGCTGTCTCAGACACGGAGTTTGCTGCTCTGACTACGCTTCATGTACGACTGACCGCGCTTCCGAACAGGTACGGCAACGAACTGGAAGGGCCATATATCTCCCGCTCAGACGTGAAACGCTTCCAATCAGGACAGCGGCACCCTACCATTGCGAGGGGTGAGTCTCTCCTATGGAGAGAGCACGGTAATAACTGGATATTGGAACGCTGGACGCTGCGCGAGCGCGGCATCAAGCTTCTTGGACCAGATCCCAAAACCCTCATTGACCCTGTTTCATCCGACGAACTACGCGCAGCGGTTCGTACCCGGCTGAGTGACTGGGTCGATTATGCCAACGATCCGGATGACCCCGGTTGGCTGGGGCCACGTGGACAGATGGCGTACGCGGTGGAGACTATGTGCCGCGCCCTGTGCAGCCTGGCGACCGGCGAGCTGCCCAGCAAACAGCGTGCGGTAGCGTGGGCGCTCGAAACGCTCCCGGAGCCGTGGCATTCCACCGTTGAGCGATCTCAGGTATGGCGCACCGATAACACAGTAGACCCGAACATCGTGCCGGAGGTCAGGCGCTTCGTGCATTGGGCCGCTGAGACCGGTCAGAGTACGGTATAACTGATAACTGGCTCTATCGGCTGATCAATTCCAAAGCAGTGAGCCATCGGTGGCCGAATCGAACAGGTGGATACGCTCCGGATCGAGCCGTAATCGCACGTGAGAGCCTGTCGTAAAGCCGGAGCCTACGGGCGCAAGCGCATGGATCTGTGTGGTACCTGCGCGCACGACCAGCATGTCCTCGCGCCCCAGCGGCTCGACCAGATCGACCTCGCCGCCTATCTGCCCATCCGGGTCCGGGACGAGGTCCTCCGGACGTATCCCAAAGAGCACCTCGCCTTCAGCCTGGCGATTTCCGTTCAGGCGCTGGGCAAGCGACGCGGGCAGTTCCAATGCGGTATCGGCCACGTGCACCAGCGTCTTCTCGCCCGCCTGGGCAAGAGCAGCGGGGAGGAGGTTCATCGGCGGGTGCCCGATAAAGGAGGCGACGAAGCGCGTCCTGGGCTTCTCGTAGAGTTCACTGGGCGTAGCATAGGCCTCCAGCTTGCCTGCCTTCATCACCGCGATCCTGTCGGCCATTGTAAGCGCCTCCACCTGGTCGTGCGTTACATACACACTGGTAATGCCGAACTCACGCTGCAGCCGCTTGATCTCACCACGCGTGGTCAGGCGAAGGCGGGCATCGAGGTTAGAGAGAGGCTCGTCGAAGAGCAAGATGTCGGGCTGCTTGATCAGGCCACGGGCCAACGCCACGCGCTGTTGCTGTCCGCCAGACAGCTCACCCGGCTTGCGGCTAAACAAGCTGCTGATCTCCAGCCGTTCGGCTATCTTCTCGGCCCGCTGCCGCATCTCGGCTTCGGGCACCTTCCGCAGCCGCAGAGGGTAGACTATATTCTGGTAGGCGGTCATGTGCGGGTAGAGTGCGTAACTCTGGAAGACCATGCCGATGTTGCGCTCCTGGGGCGGCACCAAGTTGACCACTTTGTCCCCGAAGCGGATAGTGCCCGCAGTTGGGCGCAAGATGCCTGCCAGCATCAGCAAAGTGGTAGTCTTGCCGCATCCGCTCGGCCCAAGCAGCGCGACGAATTCCCCATCACGCACGGGCAGTTCAAGGTTATCTACGGCTGCCACCTGCCCGTAGTGCTTGCTCAACCCCTCGAGCCTGATCTCCATTATCGGTCTCCTAACGAACGTGAACAACGTGAGTTATGAATTGGAGCGTGAAACGCGAAACGTGAAAGGTGATTATCATGAACCGTCTTGTAATTCAAAACTCAAAATTCAAAATTCGAATCTATGTGCCGCCCTTCACACCGCCTGCGTAGATACTCAGCAGGTAACGCTGCGTGAAGAGGAAGAAAATCAGGATCGGCAGCAGTTGGAACAGCCCCACTGCGGCAACCTGCCCGTAGTCTATGAAGCGGGTGTCACTGGAAAGCTGGTTAAGGTAAACGGCGAGCGTAGATTGTTGCTTGCCGAGTATGAAAGTATAAGGTATCAGGAACTCGTTCCAACCCGATATGAACGAGAAGATCGCCAGGGCCGCGATGCCGGGCCGTATGAGGGGCAGCACTATCTGCCACCATACGCGGAAACGGCCCGCACCATCCACCAACGCGGCCCGCTCGATGTCCCAGGGCACATTATCGAAGAAACCCTTCATCAGCCATATTCCCAACGGCAGTTCTAGCGCGACCTTTACCAGTATTACACCCGCGATTGTGTTATACAGGCTGAGCGTGCGAAGCACAAAGTATATTGCGATCAGCAGGGTGACGCCAGGGAATGCGTGCAGGACCAGCGTCATAGACATGAATTGCCTGCGACCTCTAAAGTCGAGCCGCGACAGTGAGTAGCCGGCGAGCGCAGATATGGCCACAACCAGTATCGTCAATCCGAGCGCCAGCACCAGTGTGTTGAGCGTCACACCCCACACACTATCCTGCCAGTTGCTGACGTTCCAAAGGAAACTCCAATTATCCAGCGTAAAACTATCTGGGATTAGTCCTGTTGTCCGCCGGGAGAAAGTGGCAATCACCAGCCAAGTATACCCAAGCAGGATTGGTGAAGTCAGTAGCAGGAGCAGTAAGTATGGGAGGATTGACCTGAGTTGAAAACGAGGTTGGTCCATATTACCTTCCTTTGTCGGAATTATGGGTTTTGAATTATGAATTGTGAATTAGCTAAACCAAGGGGTAATTCAAACTTCATAATTCAAAACTCATAATTCATGTTCGCTACAGCGTTTCGATCTTGGGCTTCTGCAAAAGCTCCCCAAATCGGAAGACACGCAGGTAGACAATCGCCAGCACCGCGCCGATCAGCACCAGCACCGCTGCGAGCGCTGAGCCGAAACCGAAGTTGACGTTGCCAAAGTAATTGGAGAACGCGCGGTGATAGGCGTGCAGCGCCCACGTCTCTGTGGTGTAGTAGCCGGGGCCGCCATCGGTCAGGAGCAATATCTGCTCGAAACTGGTGAGCAGCGAAAGCGACTGGTAAGTAAGCACGAACAGGAAGGGCCAGCGCAGCAAGGGCAGTATGACATAGCGGATCGTCTGGAGGGTAGTCGCCCCGTCCACTCGTGAAGCGCGCAGAAAATCG
>JBBSIK010000249.1:0-5184 GCA_038232115.1 Chloroflexia bacterium | reverse complement strand
TAACGCATTGTGAACTCTTTGAGACCAAGCAGGCTCTACTCGCAGCAGCCCAAGCTTGCTTCAACCGCTTCAACCAATGCCTACAGAAAATCCTGTCAGTTATCGGCTCCAATGCCCCTAAAGCTACTTGATTGTACTTAGTGCAGGATCAGGGCACATATCAGGGAAAGGGGGGTGCAGGGGTCCTCCCCTGCCGAGGCATGAGCGAAGCGGGGCTGTCCCCGAAAAACCCTCTATTTCCTAATATGTGCCCTGATCCTGCACTAATGCCTTGCTGCTCCACGCTAGGCCATGCCGATGCTGTACGGCGCGTAGAGTTGCCACATCCTCTCGCCGTACTCGACGCCATTCTCGGATGCGGCGGCTGATCGGGCGTAGTCGCGCACGGCAGAGGGCATCGCGGCAGGGTCACCGAACAGCACTTCCAACTGCGTCTTATACTTGCCGATAGCCGCTATCTTGATGCCTATCAACTCCGAGATGGGCATGAGGCGAGGCTGGGCGACTATGTTTAGCTCCATGAGGCGGCGCATGACGGCGTCCTCTTTGGCGGCATAAGGGTAGTCTTCGTAGTAGAGCACGCCGAAGCGTGGACCGAGGCGCTGGGCGGCCCAATACGCAAGCTGGTGGTCAACGTGGCGACCTACACCCAGAGGGGCGAATACCCGCACCCGCCCGCGCTCGCCGCCGTTCTCCAGGGCTATCCGTCTGATCTCGTCTGCGATACGAGGCACCAGGACGCGGCGTTCCTCCTGCGCTACATTGCCAAAAAGCTTCTCGTCGGAGGTGTAGAACGGCTCTCCTGAGCTGTTTCGGCGATAAGGGGCGTCCGGCACATCCAGCCATACAGGTTCCAGGCCAAGCAGCCGTAATGCAGTTTTTTCTTCATCCCGGCGCACATTGTTCACGGGCCGAGTTCCCGTACTGCCTGCGGTTTCCCACCTGCCGTGGAGCCACTGAGCGTAACTGGATAGGCTTTCCTCTTCGGGGGCAGGCGCCGCGCACACCGTTACTGCGATGCAGCGCGCACTCATCCTGGCAAGTCTGGCAGCAGTGCCCCCACACGACAGGGCAATATCGTCGAAGTGCGGTGATACGAATATGGCAAGCGTATTTTGGGTCTTAGGTTTCGGATTTTGCAGTGGAGGGTTCATGTGATTGGCATCTCAAGTTGGGATTTGCTGCGTATTTATAACATTCATGGGCCATCAAAGCCAGATCACTCAGATCCTATCCATGTGCCTGCCCCATTACTGCTCGAAATCCAACATGATATACTGGTACTATGAACAGCACACTTAGAGATCAATTGCGCGACCTCGTCGTGCTCGCGCCACAAGTGAGCCAGGCGCTACGCGAGGGACGCGCTGTGGTGGCGCTCGAATCGACCGTGATCGCGCATGGACTGCCGCACCCGCTCAACCTGGAAGTGGCGGCCAGTATGGAGCAGACCGTACATGCCGGAGGGGCCACACCTGCGACGATTGCTGTTTTAGACGGCAAAATACATATAGGCCTGAGCGATGCCGAACTGGAGAGGGTGGGCACCGCCAGGGATATATCCAAAGCCAGTCTGCGAGATTTGCCCGTGCTGCTGGCAAGGGGCGCAAGTGGGGCTACCACAGTGTCGGCGACAGCACACCTGGCGTCGCTCGCGGGTATAGAGGTGTTTGCCACGGGCGGCATCGGCGGCGTGCATCGCGGCTGGGAGACCAGCATGGACATATCAGCCGACCTGCCCGCGCTGGCCTCCACTCCGATAATCACAGTGTGCGCCGGGGCGAAGTCGGTGCTAGATTTGCCTGCCACCCTGGAGTGGTTGGAGACTCATGCCGTGCCGGTACTCGGCTATGGCACAGACACTTTTCCAGCCTTCTACACCCGCGCAACCGTGCCTCCTTTGCCCGTGGATGCCACTGTGCAAACGGCCCAGGAGGTAGCGGATATATTCAACATGCGCCGTCGAGTGGGGTTGAAGGGTGCTGTGCTGCTTTGCGTGCCGATGCCGGAAGATGCGGCGCTCAAGAGTAGCGATGTGGAAGCCGACGTGTCGAGGGCTTTGCATGCGGCTGCCTCGCAAGGTATAAAGGGTCGCGCCGTCACCCCATTCTTGCTGAGCAACATGGCTGAGGCCACCGGAGGCCGCACGCTTACCGCCAACCGTGTCCTGCTAGAGAACAACGCCCGCATCGCCACCGAGGTGAGCCGCGCGCTCAACCCGTTGCAGTTTGTTTAACATATTGCGTATTGCGTATAGAGACGGAAACGCACATACGCGAAGAACGCCAAGCACGCGCAAAGATTATTTAGATTACGAGTTACACAACACGCAATATGTACTACGTGCTCCCCCATGCCTGTAAAGATACTTTCTCTGGGCGACCTGCTGCTCGATCTGCTGGTGAGCTACGATCCACAATCGGGCGAGGTAGACATCGGGCCGGAAGCGGTGCAGCTCCACCCTGGCGGTTCAGCGGCTAATTTCGCGGTACATGTCGCTCGGCTTGGGGCAGACGTTCGCTACGTCAGCCGGGTGGGGAGCGATATGCAGGGCGATATGCTGGTGCGGTCGTTGGAGAACGCCGGAGTGGTCGCGTCTGTGCGTGTGGTAGATACGGAAGCCACAGGGCGTGTGCTTGTCATGGTGGACAGCCAGGGGCACCGCCGTATGTGGTCCTATCCGGGTGCGAGCGCCACGATTAGTCCCGACGACCTGAACCCAATCTGGTTCCAGGGTCTTGATGCTTTTCATCTCACCGGCTACTCGCTCTTGCGGGAGAGGCCACGAGCAGCAGCGATAGAGGCTCTTCGTCTTGCACGGTTCACCGGCCACCCGCTCTGCACCCTCGATCCGAACCCGCCGTACCTCATAGAGGACTACGGCCCTGCTCGATACCGCGAATTACTCAAGCATTTACGGTTCGACATAATCTTCCCCAACTTGGAAGAAGGTATCTTGCTCACAGGGCAGACCGAGCCTGAGATTATAGCGATTGATCTGCTAGATGTGTCGCCCGTGGTGGCGCTGACTCTGGGTGCTGAGGGCTGCATGGTAGCACACGCTGAGGAAGGTGTGCAGGGGTGCTTGAGCCTTCGTGTGCCAGCGGTGCAGGCGGTAGACGCCCCGGGCGCGGGCGATGCGTTCGCGGCGGGCTTCGTGGTACCATCTCTGGACGGCAATGATCTCTATGCCTCAGCTGTTGCCGGAAACAGCCTGGCATCAAGCGTGGTGAGTCGGGCCGGGGCACGATAGGCGACGAGACGAGTTGAGACGCGTGGAAAGTTTAAAGTACAGGGAATAAAGCTAGCTGATTAGAATGTCACAAGAGATTGCTCCGATTGAAGAACATCCTGCGGGTGAGCAGCCGGAGACACCTGTACGCAGAGGGCATCAGCGCAGGCCCCCGCTTGCCGAGGTCGACTCGTGGGAGTTGTGGCAGGCATGGCGGCGTGGCGAGCGCGACAAAGTGCTGCCCTGGATCATGCTGCTTGTGAGCTTCTGCCTGGTGCTTGCCGCCATGTATACCTTCTTCTTCTTCTCCACTGCCCTGAGTAACGACCCCGTCGCCGGTGTGGTGATGACGGTGGTGTTTGTGGCGCTGCTCGTTTGGATCGGGAGGCGTATATCGGACCGACCTGGCTTTTCGGCGATGGTGGTCGGCTTCATGGCGGCGGTGTCAGGCGGGGCCTTTCTGCTGTGGTTGCTGATATCGGCGCTGAGTGGCTGGAACGCCTGGATAGCTATAGGCGGCACGATGGCGCTGGGTATTGCGGGCGCGTTCATTGCGGTGCCATCGCTCAACACGATAGAGCGGCAGGGCGTGAAGAGCGAAACATGAGGCGTTGTGACGCTTTAAGCTAAAGAGGGACTCTCCATGGACCGAGAAGATCCATTGGCGGTTGTCCAGGCGTGGCAGTACGCTGTCAACAGGCAAGATATAGATAGCCTGCTCGAATTGTCAGCTTCCGACATCGAGATAGTAGGCCCGCGTGGCTCCGGTCACGGGCATCAATTGTTGCGAGATTGGCTGGGTCGTGCGGGGCTGCGTCTCAAAACGCTTCGCGCCTTTGCACGCGACAATGTGGTTGTCCTGGCACAGCAGGGCGTGTGGAGTTCTGTGCAAACTGGGGATGTTGCCGGGGAACGCGATGTCGCGTCTCGTTTTCTGGTGCAGGGGCACCAGGTTGTGCAGTTTGCGCGCTACGATAGCCTTGATGCTGCGCTTCGTGAAGCAAATCTTGATTACGCGGACGAGAGGAAATAGCGAAGCACCTGGCAAAATAACTCCCTCGCTCGTTGCAGAAGACAGTAAGTCCAGGCCAGTCACAACTTCAGCATAGATGCCGCGTATAAGGCAGATACATCAGGCAAGTCGCCTTATGTGTCACACGTAACTTGCAACCGCTGATAATTCATTTTCCAAAGAGGAAACAGTGCCAAGACTTATCGAGTGCATACCCAACTTCAGCGAGGGGCGGCGACAAAGTGTGATCGAGCAGATCGCGGGGGCTGTGCGGGCGGTCGAGGGAGTGCGGCTTCTGGATGTGTCGTCCAATCCCGACCACAACAGGACAGTGCTTACCTTCGTGGGTGAGCCGGAGGCCGTGGGAGAGGCGGCTTTCAGGACAACGGCTGAGGCTGTGCGGCTCATCAATATGGAAGAGCAGACGGGCGAGCACCCGCGCATGGGAGCTATGGACGTGGTGCCGTTCGTGCCGGTGTCGGGCGTCACGATGGACGATGCCGTGACCCTGGCTAAAGAAGTTGGCAAGCGTATAGCGGGCGAACTGGCGGTGCCCGTGTTCCTCTACAGCGCCGCCGCCACCACACCTGCCCGCAAGCGTCTCCCCGATGTCCGCAAAGGCGAGTACGAGGGCCTCAAGCAGACCATCTCGACGCCGGAGCGCAAGCCAGACTATGGAGAAGCCCGGATGCACCCCACGGCGGGAGCTACGGCGGTTGGAGCGCGTCCTCCCCTCATCGCGTTCAACGTGAATCTCGGTACCAACAAGCTGCCTATCGCCAAAGCCATTGGCAAAGCGTTGCGCGAGAGTAGCGGCGGCCTGGTAAACGTGCAAGCCTTGGGCGTGGACCTCGCAGCCGAGGGCATCGTGCAAGTCTCCATGAACCTGCTCGATTACACCCACACACCCATCCACCGCGCATACGAGCTAGTTCGCATC
>JBBSIK010000248.1:0-5195 GCA_038232115.1 Chloroflexia bacterium | reverse complement strand
GTCTTTGCGCGCACATACTATAATTATAGTAGGGAGTTATAGCATGGGCCAATTGGCTGCGATTATCAGCAAATGGGCTTACGGAGCAGCAACATGCGTATTTTAGTTCGGGCGTTGGGATATATGCGAAATTACTGGCTGCTTGCGGTGTCGGCTTTCCTCAGCCTGGTTCTCGTGACGGGCGCAAACCTGGTGACGCCGCAGTTAATCCGGCAGCTAATAGATATCGGAATCAGGCTGGGTGACGAGAACATGGTCCTGTGGCTGGCAGGCGCGCTGGTCGTGATCGCAGTAGTGCGGGGGATTTTCACGTTCCTCCAGGGGTATCTGTCCGAGAAGGTGTCGCAGAGCGTTGCGTTTGATATGCGAAACTTGCTTTTCGCCAAGCTGCAAAGCCTGAGCTTTAGCTACTATGACCAGGCGCAAACCGGCCAGCTTATGACGCGGGCCACCAACGACGTGGAACTGGTTCGGCAGTTTATCAGCCAGGGTTTTCTGCAGATCATAAGCGCAATCGTGATGCTCCTGGGCACGGCGATCATCCTGCTCGTGACGAACTGGGGCCTGGGCCTGATCGCACTGCTGGTGGTGCCGGCCATGCTGGTGGTGATCGGCAGCTTCATCCGCAATATCATCCCGCGCTTCAGACTTGTGCAACAACGCCTCGGCGTGCTCAACACGATACTGCAAGAGAACCTTTCGGGCGTGCGCGTGGTGAAGGCATTCAATCGAGCCGAGTACGAAAACAGCCGCTTCCACGACGCAAATGAGGCGTGGCTCACCGTGAATCTTGGGATTATCCGTGCCTTCGCCAGCAACTTTCCTCTGGTCTTCCTCATCGCAAACCTGGGCACCCTGGCCGTCGTATGGGCGGGTGGATTGCAGGTTATAGGTGGAGGGCTTAGCCTGGGACAGTTGGTGGCCTTCAACACTTACCTCACTTTCCTGGTCATGCCGGTCTTGCAGCTTGGCATGATTAGCGCGCTCGTATCGCGGGCGGCTGCCTCGGCCACTCGCGTGTTCGAGGTGCTCGACTCCCACTCCGAAGTGACCGACAAGCCAGGGGCCGTGGACCTTCCTCCGATTGTGGGGCGCTTGGCCTTCCAGCACGTAAACTTCCGCTACGTGGGAGGCCAGAGCGACGTGTTGCAAGACCTGTCCTTTGACGCCGAGCCGGGCGAGACCGTGGCAATCGTAGGCGCGACAGGCTCCGGCAAGTCTACTATCATAAACCTCATCCCGCGTTTCTACGACGTAACGGAAGGCGCGGTGCTGATAGACGGCCATGACGTGCGAGACGTTACCATATCGAGTCTGAGGTCACAGATCGGCGTTGTGCTCCAGGAAACTACACTCTTCAGCGGAACGCTACGCGACAACATCGCCTATGGTCGCCCTAACGCGGCTATGGAGCAGGTGATTGCCGCCGCCAAAGCAGCCGAAGCGGATGGCTTCATCCAGGCGCTGCCAGACGGTTACGACACACTGGTGGGCGAGCGTGGGCTAGGGTTAAGCGGGGGGCAGAAGCAGCGCATCGCCATTGCCAGGGCCATCTTACTCGACCCGCGTATCCTCATCCTCGACGATAGCACCTCAAGCGTGGACTCCGAGACTGAGTTTCGCATCCAGGCGGCGCTCGACGCTCTACGTGAAGGGCGCACCAGCATTGCTATCGCCCAGCGCATCAGCACAGTTCGCAGGGCACATAAGATTCTGGTGCTTCAAGGCGGCAAGCTGGTGGCCTCAGGCACCCATGAGGAGTTACTCCGGGACAACCCAATTTATGCGGATATCGTAGCGTCTCAGCTACGGGAGGACACCCCACCGGCTGAGGCCCACGAAGCGCAGAAGCCTATGCCAGTAGCCGCAACGCCAGGAACAGGCCAGGCGAGCCAGGAAGTGCAGAGATGATGTGGCGGCGTCTTGGGGAAGGCCCAACGGGAAAAGCACAGGACACGGGGGCGGTCGGACGCCGTCTACTGCGGTATCTGGGGCCGTATAAAGTGCAGCTTGTAATGGTGGCCGTGCTTTTGGTAGTTGGCACGCTCGCTACTATAGCAGGACCTTATTTGATAGGCCGCGCAATTGACACCTCCATTGTCCACGGGGACCAGCAGGGCCTAGCATGGACAATGCTGTTGCTCCTTCTCTCCTACCTTGTCGGGTTCTTCGCGTCCCGAGTGCAGTTCCTGGTAATGGGCACCGTAGGCCAGACGACGCTGGCGAGGGTGCGGGCGGAGCTATTCGGGCATGTGCAGCGTCTACCTATAGGCTACTTCGACAAGCACGAGGTTGGCGACATTATGTCGAGGCTCGTGAACGACGTAGATACACTGAGCCAGCTACTCAGCAGCGGCCTTGTGCAGCTTCTTGGTAGCGCCCTGAGCATAATCGGAGTGCTCGTGGCGATGATCGTGCTCAACTGGGAACTGGCCCTCGCCAGCTTTGCCGTAGTGCCGCTGATGCTACTTGTAACCACCTTCTTTTCGGGGCGCGCGCGGGTGGCCTTCCGCAAAACACGCACCTCTATCGGCGATGTATCAACGCAGCTTGAGGAAAACATACAGGGCGTGAGGGTGGCCCAGGCGTTCAGCCGCGAGTCCACCAACCAGGAGCGGTTCGTGCGCGCCAACCGCGCCAACCGTGACGCCAACGTTTCGGCCACGGCTATCACTTCGGCCTTCACACCCGCGATGGACGTTCTGGGCACCCTGGGCACGGCCATCGTGGCGGGATTCGGCGGTTGGCTTGTAATCAATGGCCGGATGGAAATCGGGATTATCGTAGCTTTCCTGGGATATGTGCAGCAGGTGCTAAGACCCATCCAGCAAATCGGGCAGCTATATACTCAGTTTCAGGCGGCTCTTGCCGGCGGCGAGCGCATCTTCGCCCTCCTCGATGAGCCAACCGGGGAAGACGATGCACCCGGCGCGGCGGTCCTGCCTGATGTAGCTGCGACTGTAGCTTTCGAGCACGTGGGTTTTGAGTACATACCGGACAGGCCGGTGCTTCATGACATCAATCTCTCAACGGCATCGGGCAGAACAATAGCGCTGGTCGGCTCAACAGGAGCCGGCAAGACCACACTCGCCGCGCTTATACCCCGCTTCTATGATGCCACGAGCGGGCGCGTGCTGGTGGGTGGCTATGATGTGAAGTCGGTGACTAGGGAGAGCTTGCGACGCCAGATCGGGTTTGTCTTGCAGGACCCATTCCTGTTCAGCGGCACGATTCGAGATAATATCCTCTATGGACGCCTGGCTGCAACTCAGGAGCAACTCGAAGAGGCCGCGCGACTGGCTAACGCACATGATTTCATCGCGCTACTGCCTCAGGGCTACGATACGCCGGTGGGCGAGCGCGGCAACCTGCTCAGTCTGGGTCAGCGCCAGCTTATTTCGTTCGCCAGGGCGCTCATCGCCAATCCGCGTATACTCATCCTGGATGAAGCCACATCGAGCGTGGATACCCGTACTGAGTTGCTTATACAAGACGCGCTAAACCGTCTGCTAAACGGGCGCACCAGTTTCGTGATCGCGCACCGCCTGAGCACAATCGTGAATGCAGATGAAGTGTTGGTGCTGGAGGCTGGACAAATAGTGGAACGCGGTACGCATCGTGAGCTACTTGCGAGGGGTGGCGTATACGCGAACCTGTACAGCCGCCAATTCCGCGACCCTAACGCTCTACAACAGGACGCGGCAGGCGATCTCGTGTCCACAGGGATCGCGGAGGCAACTATGGCATCCGGTGTTGCGACAGTAGCAGGTAGTAGAAACGGGACCAACGGCAGAGGCTGAATCGCCTGCGGCTGGGTACAAAAATGGGCTGCCTATAAAGTATCGGCAGCCCATTTTTGTACCCACTTAGCTCTTAGCTGAGACTATGGTAATGCATGATTACGGGGGTCGCGTATAGCTCACAATTCTCGTGCTCAGTAGCAGGCTTCATAATCCGCTCAGTGGAAAGGCAGGTGACCACATGAGCGAGACCATCTATCCGCCGGACAGCCATACTGATCTGCCTGCGCTCCCGCTCGGTTGGCACGACGCCTTCGATGTAGGCTACCCCGTTCTCGACATCACACATAACTGCATCTATGTCGGGGATCACGACAGCTATTATGTCGCGCACTTTACGTTTCAATTCCTGATCGCGCTCTTCCATGGCTAGGCTCTCCTCCTATTGCGCTACGGTAGAGACTGACGAAATTGTGGCCTCCGCCTTACTCTAACTACTCTATAGGCAAGTCATGTGCCACAAGGAGCAGTCGCGAGTCCAGAGACGCAGGAAAGCGGGCTTGAAATGACTCAGTTCAGGGTTGCAGCGTGAGAGTTGCATCCGCGTGCACCTGGATGTCCGCCGGGGTGTAGAGCAGAGGATTGTAATCTCCTCGCAGGTAAACTGGTAAGAAGTCGCCGAAATGCTTGTTGCCTGGCTGACCCGACTGCCCATTGAGGTATATGGCGACTGAATTACTCCAGTTGGAAGTGTCGAGTATCATCCGGTAAGACTGGTGGCTCGTGACGCTAAACGGCTGCGCCAGACTGTATGAGCCGACTGAAACAGTAGTAATATCGCCACCGATGGGCGATGTCGGCAGGTTGAACACACCTCCGATGACCGGCTGGCCGCCGAACGGGTGAGCGGGCGTAATTGTGTGAAGCTTGCCCCACGTCCAATCCTGCATATTATCGCCAAAAACGCCCGTAAGATCAGCCAGTGCGCCCGTAAGGCTGCGCAGCAGGATGTCATCGCGCGTCTCCTTCTGTGGCGTGTCCTTGCGGTCCCACAGAGAGGCGTTTGGCTTGTTCATGAGGTCGTCTATAGCTATGAGCGCCTCCGATCCTTGTGTGCTGACGTAGTTGAAGAAGGTATCGGTGCCCAGGTCATCGCTCAGGGTCTCAGTTAGTGTGCGCTGCACCACCACCTCGTAGATGCTCGCCGTTACGCTGTCGGCTTTGATGTCGCCGTCCCAGTTCTTGAACATAGCAACCGCCTGCTTTGTCCGGTCGTCGGAAGGCTGGAGCGCGGCCAGCTTCGGCGTTATGTCCCGGACAAGCACAGAGTGGGTATCTAGCTGCATCGCCTTGAAGTCGTCCACTGATAACTTGTCTTTGGCCTTGAGCATCTCTACTATGCGGTCTATGCGGTAGGGAGGCGCGTAATTACCTCGTATCGGCAGGTTGGCGGCT
>JBBSIK010000247.1:0-5201 GCA_038232115.1 Chloroflexia bacterium | reverse complement strand
TGGAGGTGGAGGGGGAACGTTTTATAGTTGGTGAGAGGGAGTTCTGTTGCTTCCCTGCCGGGGTCGTTCACCGGATTATCGAAGTCTATCCACCTGTAGAAAGCTTCATGATCAGAGCGCCTTCCGTTAGTGACAAGGTTTACACTGAACAGCACGAAGGGTTTGAAGGGTCCGAGTAGCTTGCCTGTGCCGACAAGCTTTTGGATGAAGGAACTGTCCTATGTCTTCGACAGTGGAGAGCTTCTACGACAACAACGCCGAGCGCGAGTGGGCGCGGCTGGAAAGCCACAGGACCGAGTTCGCCGTCACTATGCGCGCGCTCTCAGATTATCTGCCCCTCCCGCCTGCTGCCATTCTGGACGTTGGTAGTGGGCCGGGCCGCTACTCAATAGCCCTCGCTCAGAAGGGGTACGCTGTTACCCTGCTCGATCTTTCACCGCGCGAGCTAGAGTTTGCGCTTAGCAAGGCCCAGGAGGCAGGAGTAGAGCTTGCAGGCTGTATGCAGGGCAACGCCCTTGACCTCTCACTGTTATCGCCTGACAGCTATGACGCGGTGCTGCTGATGGACCCGCTGTATCACCTTCTCACACAGGAGGAGAGGCAACAGGCTATACTGCAAGCACGTGGAGTGCTCAAGAAAGGGGGCTTGCTGTTCGCCGCCTTTATTACCCGGTACGCGCCCCTCAGGTATGCCGCCAAGTTCGAGCCGGACTTGCTTACTCGCGGTGATCCTACAGGTGAGGAATTGCTAGCTCACGGCGTCAACAAGCTCACCAAAACAATAGGAGCCGAGCAAGGAACTGAACAGGGGCGGTATTTCACTGATGCGTACTTCGCTCACCCCTCAGAGATAAGGCCGCTAATGGAGAGTTGCGGCTTGCGAAGTTACGACCTGATAGGCTGCGAGGGCGTGGTGGCTCGTATCGAAGAAAAGGTGAACGAGTTGAGCGGAGCGCTGTGGGAGGCATGGGTTGAGTTGAACTACCGTGTGGGCAAAGACCCCTGCCTTCACGGTGCAGCCGAGCACCTGCTCTATGTAGGACGTAAGCTGTAGGCGGGAAGCAAGTCGGTTTGAGAAGTGCCGCAGGCGGGACGCCGGCTACCTCTCAGTAAAGCGCACATCGGGTGACGGGACCTCATAAACGGGAGAGGTTGAACAGGATCAAAGCACATCTGAAGCCGGCAAGCTAAACGGAAACTGCGTGGATAATATGGACTTGAACAGAAGGATGCAAGAGGCATACGACCGGACAGCTTCTGAGTACACGGCTCGGTACGGCGAAGTAGCGCCCGCCGTCGTCGAGCGAGGTATGCAGTTCTTGAGCCTGCTAGAGCCAGTTGCGCGCATTCTGGATGTGGGGTGCGGCCCTGGACAATACATGGCCTGGTTAGAGGCGCATGGCAAAGAGGTGGTCGGGATAGACCTGTCATTCGGCATGCTGGAGCAAGCCCGAGCAAGGGTGAGCGGCGCACTGCTCCAGATGGATATGCGCCGCCTCGCCTTCCCCGACCGCTCGTTCGGAGGAGTCTTGTGCATAGCCTCGCTGCTGCACCTGCCTAAGGAAGAGGCTCCGCTAGCGTTGAGAGAGATGTGGCGGGTCCTCACACCTGGCGGCGTGCTCCTGCTCAGTATCGGGGAGGGTGAGGGGGAAGGCTGGGAGGTCCACCGTTACTTCGGCACCGTGCAGCGATTCTTCGCACGCTACAGCCAGGGCGAGGCCGAGAGGGCGCTGGCCGACGCAGGGTTCGTCGTGCTTGAGAGAGGACGCAACCAAAGCCCACTCCGTACCTGGCTGCAATTCCTGGCCGTGAAGCCAGTGCAGGACGGGCTTATGAATGAGTGACTTCTACTGCGAGCAGGTACTGAGTGGTAAGATCTTGGTCGACAAGATCGAGGAAACTGAGCAGGTTCTGGCCTTTCGACACACCCGGCCTGCGTACCCTGTGCATATTGTCGTCATACCTAAAGCCCACATTGCTTCCCTTCTCGACCTGGAAGAAGGCGACTTGGCTCTCGTAAATGATATGCTACGGGTAATCAAGAGAGTAGCAGCGCAGGTGATGCTGGAGTATGGTGCATGTCGCGTTATTACTAACCTGGGAAGCTACCAGGATTCCAAGCATCTGCACTGGCACGTGGTTTTCGGCGCTCTCCTGCCACGCAGGTAATCCGGGCACACTGCTTGGCCTATGAACACGACGTGGGCAAAAATAGGACATAGGGTTATAGGGTTATAGGAAGAGGGCAGATGCCGCCAGCGCCTCCTCAGGCTTGCCCAAGAACTCCCCTGTTGGGAAAACCGATAGCTCGTATTTTTCGCTGCTGTAGGTGTAGAAGGCGAAACCCCAGCGATCAGTGCACCCGAAGTAGCGCAGCCGGCACAGATGTGTCGGTGTGTTGCGCAGGCGCTCAATCATTTGCTCTCGTGTCTCCGGGTAGTCGGGTAGCGGCCAGTTCTCCGGCACTGCAGGCTCGGTGTAGGCATCGAGATAGCAGAACTGGCCTCTAAACCTGATATCCAGGCGCGTGAAACGGCCAGCCAGATACGTGGCGGCATACTCTCGCAGGCGCTGCTCGGTGTGTGCTTTGACCGCCTCGGGTATCTTTACGCCACCCACGCCTGGATCCAATACCCATGTGCCTCGCGGCATAGCCAAGTCCCCCTCGTCGATACTGCCGATACTGCCGATACTGGATAGTATGCTAGACAAGCTGGTACCGGCACATGACATTAGAAATGTTAGCTCACGCTTACCTGGTTGTTACACGCTACTACGCGGCAAAGGCGGAACGTGAAAAAAGGGGGTGCTGAAATGGGAATGGGGGCTGGCATCAACTCTGAGGAAGGAACATCTACAGGAGCTACTGCCTTTGACAGTGCCGGAGGCACGAAGGCTGTTGTGGTACTTGGTCTGGGGCAACATACCTGAGCCTGATGAGGTGTTGAGATGGTCAGAATGGCGGCGCAGGCACCAGGCTAGAGCCAAACGCTTACACTACAAACGTCGCCTCGCCCGCCTTCATGAATAACTGCGGCTGTAATACTAGTATTACAGTGACACTTCTTCGGACCATGTGGTAGGCTACTCTCAAACAGGGAGTGCCGCCACATGAGTGACGCAAGTGATAGGACTGATCAGACTGAAAGCAGCAATCTTGACATATGGAACGAGGCATTGGAGCACCTCTATCAGCGACTCCTCCCCCACTTTGGACGTCCCGAGACGCGCTGCCGGGTTCGGCGCTACCTGCTTGGCCTGTTGAGCTTGGCCGAGCGAAAGAATAGTTGGCAACTGGCCGAGATCATGCACGAAAGTGGACCACAAGGTATGCAGCGCCTGCTCAATACTGCTCACTGGGATGCTGATACAGTGCGTGATGAATTGCGCACCTACGTTATCGATCAGTTGGGGCAGCCTGACGGTCTGTTGGTTCTTGATGAAACCGGCTTCCTCAAGAAAGGCAACCACTCCGCGGGGGTAGCCCGCCAATATAGTGGCACGGCCGGTCGCATCGAGAACCAGCAGATCGGGGTCTTTCTGACTTATGCCACGCCCCGTGGCGCGGCCTTGATTGATCGTGCTCTTTATCTGCCCGAAGAATGGACGCAAGACCCAGCGAGGTGCCATCGCGCTAAGGTGCCGCAGAGTTGCACCTTTGCCTCCAAGCCTGTACTGGCTCAGCAGATGTTGGCCCGTGCTCTGGCGGCGCACGTTCCAGCACGCTGGGTTGTTGCTGATACGGTCTACAGCACCACCGAACTGCGCCTGTGGTTGGAGGCACATGGCCTGTGGTATGTGCTGGCCGTCCCCTGCAACGCTCTTATCTGGACCCACGGGGAATCGGTAGAGGTGACCGAACTGATGGCGCAGATACCCATGGACGGGTGGATCCGTCTGTCGGCGGGCGCGGGAAGCCAAGGAGCGCGCCTGTATGAGTGGGCTTGGTTGCAACTGCCCTATCTGAGCACCCCAGGACAAACCCACTGGCTTGTCGCTCGCCGTAGTATCACCTGTCCCACCGAACGGGCCTATTACCATGCCTACGCCCCTGCCACGACGACCCTCGACGAGTTGGTGCATGTAGCGGGTACCCGCTGGGTGATTGAGACGAACTTTGCTCAAGCCAAAGGAGAGGTCGGGCTGGACCAGTATCAAGTGCGCACATGGGAGGGCTGGTATCGGTATGTGACGTTGGCCTTGCTCGCCTACGCCTATCTGGTGGCGATCCAAGCGAGTGCGTTGGCATGCCCAGCCGCCCCCGACGCCCCAGCCGACCTGATACCCCTCACCGTACCGGAAGTGCGGCGCTTGCAGCACGGGTTGGCAGAGACCGAATACGAGCGACAGCATCGGCAGCAGTGGTCTTGCTGGCGGCGCAAGCATCAAGCGACCGCCAAACGGTGCCATACCCAGCGCCGCCAAGCGCGACAAGGCTATGGAATCGGGGTCCTGCCCCTGCCACCACCTGCCAGCCGTAAGGCCAGCATGTTGCCAGGGATCGGCGCGCTGACAGACGAGAGGTGGGAGCAGATCGCACCCTTGCTCCCACCCCGCCAAGCGCGATCGGGACGGAGGACGAATGCGGAATGGCACTTTTTGGCAGGCATTCTGTGGGTCATGGGGACTGGTGCGGCGTGGCGGGAGGTTCCTCCCAGCCTTGGATCCTGGCACACGGTGTATACGCGCTATCACGAATGGCGCAAAGCTGGCATTTGGCCTCAAGTGGTCACCATCCTCGCTTCTGAAACTGGAGCGATACATGCTGCCGCCTAAGTGTCACTGTAATACTAGCTAACTGCGGTTGTAATATTAGGCCCAGGCGATTTTCTCCACTGCCTGTTGTAGGTCTGCCTTGGTGCTCTTGATGTAGATCATGGTCGTGTCCAGAGAGTCATGACCCATTATCTGGGCTAGCCGGTGTAACGGCACCACCTGCGCCATCCGGTAACCGAACCGGTGCCGCAGATCATGTGGTCGCAGCCATGCTATCTTCGCCGTTCGGGCGTATTTCTTGATTACATAACTGAGCGCACGCTCGGTCAGCGCCTGGCCGGTCTTCTCAGACGGGAATAGGTACGACGTACTGGTGGACGCATCGGCGGACGCGTTGGAGGACACAACCGCCAGGTACTCTTCTAACGCGTTCCGTACTGTGCTATTCAGCGGTACATCGCGATACTTGTTGCGCTTGCCATGTA
>JBBSIK010000246.1:0-5205 GCA_038232115.1 Chloroflexia bacterium | reverse complement strand
CTCAAAATCCTCAGCACCGCAGCCAGGCGCTATATGTACTACGCCCGTGCCTTCGTCGTCTTTCACATCGGCCCACGGTATCACCCTGTGCTCGATGCCGGAAGCCGCATACAGGTCGTCAAACGGCCCGGAGTATGTCAGGCCAACAAGGTCGGAGCCTTTTACACTGCCCAGGTCTTCATACTCACCCACCAGGCGGCCTATCGCCCCACGTGAGATATAGTGCATCTCGTCGCCCTGCCGCACATGCGCGTAGTCGAGGTCAGGGTTCACGGCAGCAGCAACATTAGCGGCGAGCGTCCAGGGCGTGGTGGTCCACACCAGCAGGCTTTCCCCCTCATGGCTATGCGAGGTCAGAGGGAATTTGGCGTACACCGAAGTGTGGGTTACGTCCCTGTAGCTGTCGTTCAGTTCGTGCTGCGAGAGGGACGTGCCACAGCGCCAGCACCACGGCATCGAGCGGGTGCCCCTGTAGAGCCAGCCGTTCTCGTGGCATTTGCGCAGAAAGTGCCATATGTACTCGATGTTGGTGTCGGACATCGTGTAATACGAGTTATCCCAGTCCATCCACTGTCCCAGGCGCTCCGACTGACGCGTTATCTCGCCCGCGTACTTGAGCACCCGTTCTCGGCATGCCCGCGCAAAGCGGTCAAGCCCGAACGCCTCGATCTCGCGCTTGGAGTTAAAGCCCAGTTCCTTCTCGACCTCTACCTCCACCCATAGACCTTGGCAGTCGAACCCGTTCTGGTATCGCTGGTCATAGCCGAGCATCGCCCGGTATCGCTGGTGTATGTCCTTCAGCGTGCGGCCCCAGCCGTGGTGAACGCCCATCGGGTTGTTCGCCGTGATAGGCCCATCTATGAACGACCAGTTCTGATTACCCCTATTCTTCTCCTGCAACTTGCGAAACGCATCCGTCTCGCGCCAGAACGCCAGCGTCTTATGCTCCATAGCTGTAAAGTCTGGCCTGGTATCTACTGGTTTGAACATATTATCCTCTCTGAAACATGAAACGTGATGCAGCTTGCGGAAGAAAGCTGCGGATAGCGGTATCCATGTTTAGCGAACCATATTACGTTTCACTCATCGCGTTTCAACCTAGTGTCCCAATAATCTTACGCTCTCATCCCTTGCGTGCCAGCTAATTGCCCAGTCCGCGAAGCTGCCCAACAGGCTGTTTGCCTGGTCGTGGCGCTTTCGCAGACTGGCATCCTTCACCTTGAACGCACCGGTTAGCTGGTTCACGACAAGATCGCTGTCCGTCTTTATGTCTAGCTGCACCTGCTCAGGCGTGCGACCTGTGGACGTTAGCCGGTCTATAATGTATTCGAGGGCGCTGATAAGGGAGTCGTACTCAGCCTGATTGTTGGTGTAGTTGTCGCCAAACTCCACGCGTTTTATCACTGGCCTGCGTCCGGGAGACTGCACCAGATAGGAGCCGTATCCCTGGCCCGGATTTCCCCTGCTGCCGCCGTCGAACACCACCTGCAGTTCCATGAGGTTGCTCTGATCGGAGGCCTCTTCTTCCCGCGCTTCTTCGACCTGCTCATCAGACGCGGCTTCTGCCTGTTCAGGCTCTTGCTCAAGCTCGGGCGGCGGCTTTCGCTGCTCAGACCTCGGCTTGGCGGTAACATCGGAGCCGCGCTTCATCAGGCTCGATATGTCGGTGGGCGGCTGCGAGTCTTCCCTGACGATAGCAGGCTCGGTGGGTTCCGGCTCATCGGTGGGTTCCGGCTGGGGCGCTTGCGACGCTACCCTCTGGCGAGACGGCGGGGCAGGCGGGGCAGGTTGTGCTGCGGGGCTTTCTGCTATGGAGGCGGTCTGCTCAACAGGCGCTTGCCTATACGTGCCCGGTCCCGCAGCCGCTTCCTCACGAGCCGGTACGGTCTGCGATGCTTCTGCGTTTGTAGGAGCGCCCCGCATACCCAGGGCGCGGGCTGTTCGCGCCACCAGCGACGAAGATATAAGCACTCTCAATCGAGCATTATCGGTGTTACGAAGCGAATAAGCCTCAAGTGGACTCACCGAAACGACGCTTCCACCACGCACTCCAACCGTCAACCCATCCCCGTTCGACAGTTCGCCTGTGCCCGACACGACGAACAGCACCTGCTCCTCGGCATGACTTCGCAACGGCATCTGCGACCTTGCTTCGATCTCCAGTAGGTCCACCGCCACCAGGCCGTTACCGTCACCCCCATGCGGATACAGTTGCGTAAGGGTAACACCCTCCGCCGGCGATTCGGAATGCCCTCTTAGACTTTGCACATCACCTAGTTGCATATGGCTGCTTGCTCCCTCAGACAGATATTAGGGGCCAGGGGACCAGGGAAGAACCCCTGGCCCCTGTTCTTTAGTCTCCAGCGTCGAACCGGACGCAAAAAACCCATCCTTCAACAGAGAAGGACGGGCAAATAATCCCGCGGTACCACCTTCGTTGGCGCAATGCGCCCGCTCGGCAGGATCGGCTAGACCCCGGCTCCGGTAACGAGGAGCAACTTCGGCCTGGTTTACTGCGGCTGCATGTTATAGTCAAGCCCTTCAACCGGCGGCTCAGGAGTGATTTTCGGCGAGCGTCTGGTGCCGGTTCCACCAACCCCGGCCTCTCTGTGCCTGTAGCACGCCTACTCTTTCCGTCATAGCCTGTTTTATACCACTATAATGAGCATACACTACAGATTAGCGGCTGTCAAGCGACTGTAGTCTGATGATTACCCACATCTCCGGTTGCACCCAGCGACTAAAGTCACGGGCAATACTTACGAAGTCCGCATGGCGGACTATACATGGTTACAGTACCAACTTAGTCGCCGCAAGGCGACTTTGTACTCGTTGCCCGTGACTTTAGTCGCCGGGTGCGATCATCAGACGCTATTGCCTATCTGCGCCAAGTTCGTTATGCTCATCGTAAAAGTATAGAGATATAGAGACACCAGGAACCATGCTAAGAAGAGCATTGCTTGTACTGCTCTGTTTGGCGACCAATGACGGGCAATCTACCGCCAGGTCCTCTGATTCTTCTTTGCATGCCGCCTTTCCTGTGTTATCATCTAGGGATGTCAAACCTGTACTAAAGTAAAGGAAAGTAGTCTCACTGTGCGTTCCGCCAGTCTGAACAACCTGGATTTCCCTCTCATCTTCTGTACTCTCGCGGCATTGGGCGTGGGTATTATCATGGTGTTCAGTGCCACCAAGACGGGTGACGCGTCGTCATTGGCGTTGAACGAGTTCGTCATGCGGCAGGGCATCTATGGTCTGATAGGCTTTGCTATTATGCTCGGCGTAGCGCGGCTCGACTACCGGATCATCGAGAGCTTCACGTTACCGTTCTATGTTGTAACTGTGGGACTGCTCGGCCTTGTGTACGCTCTTGGCAAGATGTCTTACGGCTCGCAGCGTTGGATCAACCTGGGCATCTTCCCCATCCAACCCAGCGAACTCGCCAAACTCTCGCTGATACTCGTGCTTGCAAAGCTCCTGTCATCGCACCACCGCGAGCTTCACAGGGTGAAGTGGTTTGTCGCGGCGCTGGTGCTACTTGCGATTCCGGCTGCCATCGTGCTGGAGCAACCCGACCTGGGCACGGGTATCGTGCTTGGAGCGATCTTCCTGGGCATTTGCGTGGGCGCTCGGGTGCGCGGTCGAATCTTCCTGGGCGCAAGCATACTGTCTATTCCCGCGCTGTACGTCTTCTGGCAATTCGTCATGTATGAATACCAACGCAATCGCCTCATGGTCTTCCTCGATCCGACTCGCGATTTGCAGGGTGAAGGCTATAACATCTGGCAGGCGCGCATCACCATTGGCTCCGGCGGGTGGCTAGGCCAGGGCTATCTTTCTGGCACACAAAGCCAGCTTAACTTCCTCAAAGTACAATACAGCGACTTCATTTTTTCGGTGGTAGCCGAGGAGTTCGGCTTCATCGGCTCGCTGTGTCTCGTAGCCCTACTCTTCATTCTCGTGTGGCGCTGCCTGGTGGTAGCCTCGCGCGCTCCCGATTCGTATGGCTCTTTGATTGCCGTAGGGGTGGCAACATGGATCGGCATGCAAGTCTTTATTAATATCGGCATGAATATAGGCCTCATGCCCGTGACCGGTATTCCCCTACCCTTCATCAGCTACGGAGGCTCCTCATTGATGAGCATACTGTTAGGGCTTGGCCTCGTGCAGAGCGTGGCGCTGCGGTCTAGCTCGGTCATATTCGGCGGTAGTCCTCTGAGCGCGGGCTGGGCAAGGTCGGCCCGCACAACTCTACGCCCTCGCTAACGTATATACCGAAGAGTTCAAAACCAGGTAGGATTGAGTATGAACATAGACAACCAGCAAAAGCAGATATCACCCTCCAACAACGAGTCCGCACCAGGCGCGGCGCTAGGCTTCCAGCTACGCAAGGGGCTGGATCGCCTCGGTTTCGAGGCCGACCGGCTCATGCGCGGCAACCGCATCCGCTCTGAGGCCAATCGCCTGCGCGACCAGGCAGACGAGCGCATATTCGCCCTGGGCCGCAAAGTGATGGAGCTTTCGGAGAACGGCTTGGCTCTCGACCCGGACCTGCAAACAGTGGTCAGCGAGATAAAGGCGCTGGAGGTAGAGTTAAAACGCAAGAAGCAGGAAATCGAGGCCATCAGTGGAGAGGTGTGGGTCGCCCCACCGGCTCCATTAGCGCCCGCAAGACCCTCCTCACCCCCTCCCAGGGATGCGGGCGGTAGGCAGGCTCAGATAAGCTCACCCTCGGCACCTGCCATGACGCAACCTGCTGCCTCAGCAACCACCACGCCTGAGCAGCCGAGATCACAGGCAAGACCGCAGCACACGGACGCAAAAGAATGCCCTGTCTGCCATGCCGAGCTACGACCACAGGCGGCATTTTGTGCCAACTGCGGCTATAAGCTGGCCCAGGCATAGCGCGATCATGGCCGCAAACGAGGACACACACCCCTATAGAGATGTTCGCAGCCACCATGTGACCTTCCAGGGGCGCGCATGGGGGAACGAAGAGGGTGAGGAGCTGGAGGGTGTCTTCCAATGCACCCTCGACGGCACCTTGCACCCCGGCATCGTCCTGTGCCATGCCAACCCTGCTGCCGGGGGTAATATGGACATGAAAATCATGCTGTCCATCGAAAAAGCGTTGGCCTCCTCCGGCTTTGCTACCTTGCGCTACAACTCGCGCGGCGTCGGGGCGAGCGGCGGCGTCAGCTCTCG
>JBBSIK010000245.1:0-5213 GCA_038232115.1 Chloroflexia bacterium | reverse complement strand
TGGGAGTCGGAAGCGCAAGAGATTGGAAGCACTCCTCTTGTCACAATAAGGGACCACTACTTTCGCATCCATGAGTTGCATACCTTGCTTCCGCTAATACCCTCCGGTTGTCGTTTGCTGGATGTAGGTTGTGGCACAGGGTTTGGCACTCTTGCCTTCTCAAGAAGGTCTAGCTATGTACTTGGAGTGGACTACTCGGATAAGATGATAAGGTGGGCTAACCGGCTCAAGAATGACCCGGAGTACCGGGGTGAAGTCTCTAGTGAATTTAGCCCTATGTGGGATCTTGCGTGTGTTGGCACATCCGACTCGCGCATCGAATTTCTTCAGGAAGATGTAACCGGCCTGACTTTCGATAGACCGCCCTTCGACGTGATTACCGGTCAGAGAATACTAATTAACTTGCCTTCACATGAGATACAAATGAAGGCGTTGGCCCAGTTTAGAGAGCACACCGAGGCAGGGGGTATGCTAATCCTTACTGAGGCCACCCTACAGGGCCACCAACGCACAGACGAGTATAGAGATCCGTTTGGGTTGCCTATATTGGAGAAGTATTGGCATAATAATTACGTAGATGAGAGTCGCTTCGACGAGTGGCGGGAAGTTGGGTGGGAGGTGCAACGCGATATGGGCTTTGCTACGTACACTCTCCTGAGCAAAGTAATTTACCCTACTGCTTGCGGTCCTGACAACTGTGAGTTCTTATCTGGGGCGAATGCAGCAGCTATGGAAATGGCGTGCTTATTCCGCTCTCAACAGTCGGTCGAGGAGATCGGACAAGAAGCATTCCTCCAGATGTATATTGATAGAGTATCTTACTATGACAAACCTGTCGCTGGTGAAATATCTCGCTGGGTAGCTAAGAATAGCTCCAAGCTTTCCGACTGGAGTAGACTTGGACACCAGAGGCTGATTATCGCCAGCGCCTGTTAAGCTCAGAAGTGGCCGAGATAGTGATATCACCAGAAGATAAGCTACAGAACCTGCAACCGTTAGCCGGCCTCTCAGAGGTTGATAGGCAAACGGACCTTTCGCCACCCTTCATCCATGACAAGGCCGTAGTAGAGCCAGGGGCCACTATAGGAACACGAACTCGGATTGCGGCCTTTGCCCGTATCCTTCCAGGAGCCGTCATTGGCGAAGATTGCGACATATGTGATACCGTTCTCGTTGAAAACGGTGTCGTGATCGGCGATCGGGTGACGATAAAACCGGGTGTACAAGTGTGGGACGGGGTGACTCTAGAGGACGATGTAATAGTTGGACCCAATGCGACGTTCTCCAACGAACTGTTACCGGGCCGCAAGGAACCCACTGAGCCGAAGAGAACGCTGGTGCGCCGCAATGCCTCTATTGGAGCTAACGCAACTATTCTGGCTGGAATAACGCTAGGTAGAAACTCAGTGGTGGAGGCCGGGGCTGTTGTCACAAAAGATGTGCCACACAATGCTATAGTAGTAGGCAACCCTGCCCACATCAAGGGGTACGTGTCAACTCCCTCAGTTGGTTCGCTGGACAGCGTGCGGGATGCAGAGCTAGTCGAGGAGACCAAAGTTCCTGGTGTGCGGGTATACAGATTGCCTCTGGTAATAGATATGCGGGGCAATCTATCGGTCGCAGAATTTGAGGAACATTTGCCTTTCGAGCCGAAGCGGTACTTTGTCGTTTTCGATGTGCCCAGCGAGGAAGTACGCGGTGAGCATGCACACAAGACTCTGCACGAGTTTCTTGTGTGCGTAAAAGGTTCCTGCTCCCTGGTGGTAGACGATGGAGATAGTCGAGACGAACTGCTGCTCAACAAACCCAATATTGGCGTTTACATCCCTCCCATGACGTGGATCACCCAGTATAAATACACCCCCGATGCGGTCCTACTGGTGCTTGCTTCCGACAAGTACAACCCGGACGATTACATCAGAGACTACGATGATTATATGGAGGCAGTAGCCGAGGAGAGGGCAAGGCAGTGAGTGTGGCGGTTCCTTTCCTTGACCTTCAGCAGACCTATCTCGAACTAAAGAACGACCTGGACGGGGCAGCCTTGAGGGTCATGGCGAGTGGATGGTATCTGTTAAGCACTGAACTTGAGAGTTTTGAGCGCGACTTTGCTGCGTACCTGGGTGTCAAGCACTGCATCGGCATGGGCAACGGGTTGGATGCGCTCCACCTCACCCTGCGGGCTATGGATATCGGGCCGGGCGATGAGGTAATAGTCCCAAGCAATACGTACATCGCAAGTTGGCTCGCCGTAACCTATGCCGGAGCCACTCCTGTGCCTGTGGAGCCGGATGAGCGCACGTACAACATTGACCCCGCCGGGATAGAAGCCGCTATCACTTCGCGCACGAAAGCTGTTATGCCTGTGCATCTCTACGGCCAGCCGGCGGATATGGACCCGATACTCGATATTGCGCGCCGACATGGGCTGAAGGTTCTGGAAGATGCGGCCCAGGCGCATGGTGCTTGCTATAAAGGCAAGCACGCCGGTGGGCTTGGAGATGCGGCAGGCTGGAGCTTTTATCCCGGAAAGAATCTGGGCGCTTTCGGCGACGGCGGGGCCGTTACCACAGATAACGACCAGTTGGCGGAATGGCTGCGGATGCTGCGAAACTATGGATCGCGGACCAAGTACATCAACGAAATAGCAGGCTTCAACAGCCGGCTCGACGAAGTGCAGGCTGCCGTCTTGAGTGTGAAGCTCCGGCATCTTGAAGAATGGAACCGGCGTCGGCAACGGATCGCGGCCTTTTACCTGCGTGAACTCAAGGATACCGGCTTGTTGCTGCCCTATGTGCCTGGTTGGGCTGAACCGGTCTGGCACCTGTTCGTGGTACGCAGCAAACACCGAGATGCCTTGCAGAAACATCTGCAACAAGCAGGTATACAAACGCTCGTCCACTACCCTGTACCCCCTCATCTACAAGATGCCTATCGAGAGATGAGCCTGTCGGCCGGCGATTTGCCAATCTCAGAGGCGATACACAGAGAGGTGTTGAGCCTGCCGATAGGCCCGCACCTGACGGAAGCCCAAGCCTCGGCTGTTGTGCAGGCTGTGCGCCAATTCTCAGCATGAAATCTATTTTGCGGGCCACGGCAGTTCTGGGCAGCAGTTCAATCGTAGGCATCCTGGTCGGCCTGGTTTCCGCCAAGTTTTCAGCCGTGCTGCTGGGGCCGAATGGGGTGGGGCTGATAGGCTTGCTACAGAGCCTCGTGGGATTGAGCGGTCTTATAGCAGGCATGGGCATTGGAGTTGGTCTGATACGTGCCGGGGCATTCGCCCTGGCCGAGGAGGACTACGTTCATTTTGCCGCGCTGCGTAGTGGGGCCTGGCTGATAGTCGGCGTGCTTGGCACCCTTGCGCTAGCCTTCATATATCTGTTCCGAGTACCTATCAGCCAGTGGATACTCGGCACACCTGAGCTTGAGGGCAGCGTGGCGCTGATGGGCGTGGTTCTCGTTTTCAATCTGGCATCAGGCCTACAGGTTAGCATCCTAAACGCTTATCATCGTGTGGGTGTGCTGGCTAAGATCGGCATCCTGAACAGCGTGCTGGGCACCTCTGCAACGCTATCGCTGATATGGCTGTGGCGCGAGCAGGGGATCGCCCCAGCGATGATCGCCTCCGCAGCAGTGAGTTGGGCGATCTCTTATAGCTTCCTTAAGCGAAACCCAGGCATAGTGCAACGGCAACCTACACGCAAGGCCGTATTTGACGCCGCCTGGTCGCTCTTGCGCTTCGGAGCGCCATACACCGTAAGCATGTTAGTTGGTACGGGCGTGCAAATGATGCTGTCAATAGTGGTGCTTCACTCGCTGGATACCGCGAACGTGGGGTTTTACAGGGCGGCTGTAGCGGTGTCCGGGACCTATCTCGGCTTCTTACTCAGCGCTATGGCTCAGGATTACTATCCTCGTATTTCAGCCGTCGGTGGGCAGCCTCTTGTTCTGGTTGACCTTGTCAATCAGCAGCACCGATTGGTTATGATGTTGGGAATACCGATGATACTGGGAACACTGGCGCTGGCCCCTTATCTGGTTCCACTTGTTTACTCACCCCAGTTTTATCCTGCGGTAGATGTGCTTGAATGGCAACTAATAGCCGACATTCTCAAGTTTTCCAGCTGGACCATGTCGTTCGTTATACTGGCTCATAGCGGTAGCGTTGTCTTCTTTCTCGTTGAGCTAATCGGTGGGGTAACTACTCTGCTCACCAGCTGGGTGGGCCTGAGCCTGTTTGGGCTGGAGGGTATTGGTATCAGCTTCTTAGCCACTTATATGGTCTACTATCTTGTTGTGTGGGGTATAGTACGTCGTGAAATACCTCTTGTTTGGACTAATGAAAATAAGTTGATGTTGCTCGCCGCGTTACTGGCTGCTTTAGTAATCAGGCTTTTACCGTTCTTAGGGCTGCAACCGCTCAGGCTGCCGGTTGCACTGTCGCTTGCACTGCTGGCAGGGGCGGGTAGCGCATATGCTATTTGGAAGGAAGTGGGAGGGCTGAAGAGTGTTCAGGCAAGAATCGGCTAACCCGAAAGTTAGCGTCTGCATACCCTCCTATAATCATGCTCGTTTTCTGCCTCAGACGATAGAAAGCGTCTTGGAGCAGACCTACCGGAATATCGAGATTGTAATCGTAGATGACGGCTCCAGCGACGGCAGTTTGCAGATAGCTGAAGCGTATGCGGCCAAGAACCCGTCGAAGATAAAGGTGTATACCCACCCTGGACACTGCAACAGGGGCATCTCCGCTACCATGAACCTGGCGTTTGAAAAGTCAACCGGGGAATATTGGTCCCAGCTAGGCTCAGACGACGCTTTCTACCCGGACAAGACTGAGCGGCAAGTAGCTTTTCTGCAAAGTCGCCCGGATATTGCCCTTGTGTACAGCCACGTCCACATAATAGACGAGCACGGTCATAGGTTGTCGGGTGCGGTCGGTGCTGATATTAGTGGTGAGCCGGACCCAGTTGAGCGATTGATCCAGGGTAATGCTATAACAGACACAACGGTTATGGCACGGCGCGAGCATATAGAAAGAATAGGACCTCACGACGAGGGGTTAATCTACAGCGATTGGGAGTTTTGGATACGTTTTCTGGCGGTGTACAAGCCGGGCTTCTTAGACGTGCCCCTGGTGCAGTATCGCACCCACAGCTACAATACCAGCATCGGTGTGGGGCGCACGGTCAGCCTGAAGCGCGCAGTTGACG
>JBBSIK010000244.1:0-5248 GCA_038232115.1 Chloroflexia bacterium | reverse complement strand
TACTTTGTTGAGCAGCCGTTCAAGCCGAGCCTCGCGCGTGCCAGCCCAATTCTTGCAGGCATAGACCCGCAAAGTCTACCCCAATTGCTTGGCTACAATGCCTCCACTGCCAGGCCCGATGCCGATGTAGTGCTCAAATCTCCCCAGGGCGATCCGGTGTTGGCGCAGTGGCAGTACGGTCTTGGGCGGGCGGTTGCCTGGACATCCGACGCTAAAGGGCGTTGGGCGGCGGACTGGATCACCTGGCCTCAGTTCGCGCGGTTCGCGGGACAGATGGTAAACTGGACTCTGCCTTCGCAGGGTACTCCGGGATTAGATGCGTCGTTTTCGCTCAGCGATACAGCCTCTGGCGTTGGTGAAGACGTTGCCGTGCGTATCGACTCGACCTCCAGCTCGGGCGCACCCCGTAATCTCCTGCAAACCTCCGTTGCCGTAACCGGCACGGGACAGATCAGTTCGACCACGCAGGCGCTTCAGCGTTCACCAGGCGTCTATGATGGTGTCGTTCACGGGCTTAAACAGGGAGCATATAGCGCTCTGGTTGAGCAGCGCGACACGGCCAGCAACCGTGTGGTCGCGCGTGAAGAAACGGGGTTTATCGTGCCTTATCCGAGCGAGTTCCGTCTGTCTCCGGGCGCGCCGCGAGCGGGTCAATCGCTGCTCGCTGATCTGGCTCAACTTGGCGGGGGCGAGACTCTCGACATAGCGCAGCCCTCTGCCGCCTTCAACTCGGATATCGCTTCGCATCCTAAGCGGGTGCCTATCTGGTCCTGGCTGCTCCTGGTTGCCACATTGCTATTCCCGCTTGACGTGGCTATTCGACGCTTGAGCGCCAGCCCTCTCGAGCTTTGGCGTCTGCTGCGTGGCGAAGGACGCATGACATGACGAGTATTGATCTGAATGCCGATGTCGGAGAGAGTTTCGGCCACTGGCCCATGGGGCACGACGCCGAAATTATGCCGTTTATCAGCTCCGCGAACATTGCTTGCGGTGGTCATGCGGGCGATCCTAACGTCATGTGTACCACCATAAAACTCGCTCGCAGTCATGGTGTACAGGTGGGCGCACACCCCGGCTATCCTGACCTGCCAGGTTTTGGGCGGCGGGCCATACTGTTTGCACCCGAGGAGATAACTCGATTTGTCCTCTACCAACTGGGTGCGCTCTGGGCGATTGCGCGTTCCGAGGGGGTGGAACTCAGCCATGTGAAGCCACACGGCGCACTGTACAACCTTGCCGCGGAAGATTGCGTTATAGCAGATGCGATTTGCCTTGCAGTTCGCATCTTCTCGCCCCATCTGCCGTTCGTGTGCCTGCCCAGTTCTGAAGCTGAGAGATCAGCGTCGGAACATGGGCTGTTGCCAGTTACAGAGGGATTTGCGGATCGCGCATATGAGCCAAATGGCTCACTACGGTCTAGATCGCAGCCCGGTAGCTTGCTTTCATCGGCAGAAATGGTTGCACGGCAGGTAATAGGCCTGGCGAATGGCACCGTGACAGCCTTTGAAAGTACGCAAGTGCATGTGAGGGTGGACACAATCTGCTTGCATAGCGACACTCCAGATGCTCCACTCTTCGCCTCCGTTGTCCGGCATGCTCTCGAAGGCGAAGGCATATCCATCCGTGCCTTCAACGCCTCGCAGCATGGCTGACGCTGCCAGGCATTATCGAATAGATGCCCTCGGGGAATGTGCCCTCCTGGTGAGTCTGGGCGAGGGCACAGGGGAAAGCACCAACAGGCGGGTGCATGGGCTGGCACGGATAGCCCGTGAGGCGAACATAAAGGGCCTGCTGGAACTGGTACCTGCTTACGCAAGCCTACTGTTCGTTTTCGAACCGGAAGTTTGCTCGGTAGAGTCGCTTAGAGAGCAGATTCGTTCCCTTTTGGAGCGGCCCGGTCAATACCTCGATGCTGAACCACGTACCGTCGAGATACCCGTATCGTATGGTGGCGCATGGGGGCGGGACATCGAAGCAGTGGCTACGCTTCATGGACGTTCCTGGCAAGAGGTGGTGGACCTGCATACTGCGCCTCTCTATCGTGTTCGCTTTCTCGGTTTCATGCCGGGCTTTGCCTATCTAGATGGGCTTAACCCACATCTCGCAACGCCTCGACACACGACCCCACGCGTGCGTGTACCTGCGGGGTCCGTGGGCATCGCGGGCAACCAGACCGGCGTTTATCCGCTGGACAGTCCTGGTGGCTGGCAGATAATCGGGCGAACGGGCCTCAAGATGTGGGATGTTGTGCGCGAACCACCCGCGCTTTTGGCCCCAGGGCATACGGTCAAATTCGTTGCGAGCGGGGATGACATAGCCGAGTTTCCTCCGAACCGGGCGTTTCCGCATCCGAGCCTGACAACCGGGTGGCCCACGATGGAAGTCCTTCATGCCGGTGCTTTGACTACTGTTCAGGACCTGGGGCGGCGCGGGTACGGGCATGTTGGACTTAGCGGCGGGGGCGCGATGGACCCTGACGCAATGGCACTCGCTAACTGGCTGGTGGGCAATGAGCCGGTGGCTGGTGCGCTTGAGCTGACCTGGAGCGGTCCCACTCTACGCGCTCTCTCAACGGTGGTAATTGCCCTCACAGGCGCGGATATGGGATGCGAAGTGGGTGGTAATCCGGTGCCATCAGGCGTGTCGTGGCTGGTACGTGCGGGAAGCCTTATCCGGTTCAGGCATGATAGCGCCCTCACCCATAGGCTCCGTGCCTACCTCGCTGTCGGCGGTGGCATAGATGTGCCCCTCGTGCTTGGCTCCAGGTCAACGTATATGCCTGCGGGCTTCGGAGGGTACGTTGGACGGCCTCTACATGCTGGAGACATCCTGTCCACATGCCAGATGAGTCGCTCGCCTGTGGAGTTTGCAGGCCGAATATTACGAGAGGAGCATGTGCAACCCCTGGGTGACTGCGCTGTGCTGCGTGTGGTCCGTTACGAGGGCAAGGGTGCCGCCACGCGCCAGGCAGTGCAGGAGCTTATGGAGGCCGAGTTTGTGGTAAACCGGTCAAGTGACCGTATGGGCATCAGGCTTGAGCCGGTGGGCGGTAACTATATCATGGCACCGAGGGAAGAGGTCATCTCGTTTGGCGTGGTACGGGGCACGATCCAGTTGCCAGCGGGTGGCGCGCCTCTGGTGCTGGGAGCCGACCACCAGACGACCGGGGGCTATCCGGTAGCGGGCGTGGTGCCTCGTGTGGACTGGCCCGTGATGGCGGCTCTCTTGCCGGGCCAGCGAGTGCGGCTGCGAGAAATAGGTGTAGATGATGCCAGGCGAGCCTACGTGGAGAGCAGGCGGCGGTTGGCACACCTGCTGTAACCGGCACAGGACCCGCGCCTACGCCTTTGTGTACGGTCCCGTGCTGATCCGGTGCGCCCGACCGCCTGCTGAGAACTCGAGGCTGCGCATAATACCGACCTGAGCGCCAACACCAATCGCTTTGTCAGTAGGGGCCAGTGGGGAGACGGCGATATTCTTGGCGATTGGCTTCAGAGTGCGCTCGCCGGGGTTCGCATCCAGGTCAGTCTGACCCGAGGTGCCGGGCCCCTGTTGTGTAGCCATATTTGAAAGAACCATATTTTCCTCCTAAATCTTATGTCGCTCCTGGTAAGTACCGAAGACCGACCTCAGCGTATCGCTGATCTCGCCTAGTGTCGCAAGGCCCTGCACGCAAGCGATAATGCAAGGCAACAGGTTGTCCTTGCACGCGGCGGCGTTACGAAGCCTCTCTAGCATCTGCTCGACCACTTGCGCATCCCGCTCCTCGCGCAGTCTCCGAAGGCTTTGCACCTGGCCTGCCTGCATGGATGGATCAATGCGCAGGAGGTCGGTGCGTGCTTCCCCTTCAGCCTGGAAGCGATTCACGCCAACGATTATTCGCTCGCCCGCATCCACATCGCTCTGCCACTGGAAGGCCGCATTCTGTATCTCATCTTGCTGGAAGCCAGACTGAATGGCTTCCAGTGTCCCGCCGATTTCGTCAATGCGTCTCAGGTAATCCTGCGCCCCTGCTTCGATCTCGTTCGTGAGCATCTCGACATAGTAAGAGCCTGCCAGGGGATCTACTGTGGACGCTACACCGGACTCGTATGCGATTATTTGCTGCGTTCGCAGGGCGATACGTGCGGAACGCTCCGTGGGTAGAGCCAGGGCCTCGTCGAGCGAGTTGGTGTGCAGCGACTGTGTTCCGCCGAGCGCCGCTGATAGCGCCTGCAATGTCACCCGCACCACGTTGTTCTCCGGCTGCTGTGCGGTAAGGGTAGAGCCTGCGGTCTGAGTGTGGAATCGCATCATCATACTGTGCTGGTTCTGAGCGCCGAACTCTTCCTGCATAATGCGTGCCCAAAGCCGCCGCGCCGCTCTGTACTTGGCAATCTCCTCGAAGAAATCGCTATGCGCGTTGAAAAAGAAAGCCAGTCTGGGTGCAAAGCTGTCAACGGGGATGCCACGAGCCAGCACTTCGCGCAAATATGCTAGAGCATTGGCCAGCGTAAAGGCCAGTTCTTGCACGGCGGTAGACCCGGCCTCCCGAATGTGGTAACCGCTGATGGAAATGGGGTTCCAGTGCGGAAGATGTTCGGCGCAGTAGGTAATGATGTCGCCTGAGATGCGCATAGAGGGTGCGACGGGGTATATATAGGTGCCGCGCGCTATATACTCTTTGAGCACGTCGTTCTGCACGGTGCCGCTGAGCTTCTCATCCTCGATGCCACGGTTCCGAGCCACGGCAACGTAGAAGGCAAGCAGAATAGCGGCAGTCGCATTTATAGTCATGGAGGTGCTGACCCTGTCGAGGGGTATATCCGCGAGCAGAAGCTCCATATCCCTTAGAGAACTAATCGAAACGCCTACCTTGCCGACCTCTCCGTTCGCTAACGGGTGATCGCTGTCGTAGCCCATCTGCGTAGGAAGGTCGAAGGCCACCGAGAGTCCGGTCTGGCCCTGTTCGAGGAGATATTTGTAGCGGCGATTCGACTCCTCGGCAGTGCCAAACCCCGCGTATTGGCGCATGGTCCACAGGCGGCCACGGTACATGGTAGGCTGCACGCCACGGGTAAACGGATATTGGCCCGGATAACCGAGGTTTTTGTCGTAGTCCGAGACGGGGGCATCTTCAGGTGTGTAGAGCCGTTTCACGGAGATATTGGACGCAGTCTTGAACTCGGACAGGCGCTCAGGCGTGCGCTGTAAGGCAGGCTTGAGCACTTTGTCTTCCCACTTGTTCTTTTGTTCCGACCCCATATTT
>JBBSIK010000243.1:0-5268 GCA_038232115.1 Chloroflexia bacterium | reverse complement strand
CCCTGTATGATCTGTTTCTTCTCTTAAATCGCCCCTTTTTTAACCCCCGCGGGGCATTTTGGGTAAACCGGGGCTATTGGGGCTTGGGGTGGGGGGCTACGGGTTGGTAGGCTCATTGCCTTTCGCCGCCTCTGCCTCCTCTCCAACTAGCCCCTAACCCCTAGCCCCTAGCCTCTGATCCCCTCGCGTCGCTGCATACTTACCGGAACCAGGGGGAAGCGCGCAGGGGAGTGCCCTCACCACGTGCGGCTTCCTCGCGGCGCTGCTTGTTGTGCTGCGTTTTGCTGCCTTTAACGCCCTGTTGAGCGCGGGCATCTTCGGTCACGAAACGCGCTCCTGGTTGGGGCTGGATACCCTCTCCATAGCGACCGGCATATACCTGCGTGAATTCAGCGCCCAGGAAGAGGATTTGCGCCGAATAATAAATCCACACGAGAATGATAACGAGGGAAGCGGCTGCCCCGAACGCCGAGCCAGGCTTTGCGAAGCCAAAGTACAGCCCCAATGCGAACTGCCCCAGAAAGAATAACAGAGAAGTTACCGCTCCACCTATGAGCGCGTCCTTCCAATCAATGCGTGCATCAGGCAGGAACTTGAAGATAGCAGCGAATACAACGCTGATGAGAGCCAGCGTAACCACGTAGTTGACGATATTCCACAAGAGCGCCCCGCCCGGTATATGCTGGCTAATGAAAGGGCCGAGGGCCGCCAGCAGCGTGTTGACCAGCATCGAGGCGAGCAGCAAGAGTCCCGCGCCCAGCACCATAATGAACGACAGTCCATTCTTCTTGACCGCGCCCATGATGCCGCCACCCTCTGCGGGTTCCACCTCCCAGATCGTGTTGAGAGCGTCCTTTAGCTGGCCGAAGATACCCATCGCCCCCAACAGCAGCGTCACCAGGCCAATTATGCCCGCGATTATGCCGCTACCTGTAGAGCTGGCACTTTTCAACATGCCCTCTATCAGTTTGGCACTATCTTCGCCGAGCACACCACGCAAGGAAGATGTAACCTGCCCCTGTGATGCCGCATCTCCGAAAAACCACCCCGCGATGGCGATAGTCACCACCAGGATAGGGCCTATGGAAAAGATCGCGTAGTAGGCCAACGCCGCGCCTAGGCGGGACGCTTTGTCCTCCGTCCAGTCCTTGAAAGTAGCCTTTATCAGACCTAATATAGACTTGTCGCTCTTGTCGCTGCTCATCTGGCACTCCCCCTGAGTTATAAGCTAGTACGAAACGCAAAGGCACAAATGCGCAAAGGTTTAGAAAAGGGTTCTAGTAATCCGTCAAAGGTCATTCTAAGAATAGCGAGGGGTGGAGTTGGGGAACACCCCCAGCCCCGTCAGGGGATACGCCCCCGCACCCCTACACTGCAAATCATGTGTGACACACACTAGGCTACTAACTCAAAACTACTACGCCTCGCTGTTTCTGTAACGCTAAATCGAAGCGGCTGTTATCTGAACCAGGGTGACGCCCGTAAGGTGCGCTTGCGCTGCTTCCCGCCGCTGCTTCGACTGCTGCCGGAGCTAGTGCCGCCGGGTGTGATGCCGCGCTCACCGTCTTTGTGCGAAATGCCCTGGTCGCCACGGTCGTCTTCGGTGACGGCTTCTGCGTTTTCGGAGGGCTGTACTTGCGAGCCATACATGCGGGTGTACACCTGGGTGAGCTCGGCCCCTATAAAGAGGATCAAGGACGAGTAATAAATCCAGACCAGCACTACCACAAGAGAACCTGCCCCGGCATATGAAGAGCCGACGCTGCCGATGCCCAGATAGATGCCCAGGCCGATTTGCCCCACTATGAAAAGCAACGACGTGATCAAAGCGCCTACCCAAACGTCTTTCCAGCCGATTTTCACATCGGGGAGAAACTTGAACATGAGCGCGAACATGAGAGCGATCAATAGAAGGGTAACGGCGTAATTGATGATGTTCCACAGGAGCGCGCCACCCGGCAGAGCATCGCCGAGGAACTTGCCAAGCGCCGATAATCCCGCACTGACGACGAGCGACACGAGCAGCAAGAAGCCCGTACCCAACACCATCGTGAACGACAGGAAACGCTCGCGCAGTACACCCATGATGCCCAGACCTTCCTTGGGCTTCACTTCCCATATGGTGTTAAAGGCGTCCTTTAGCTGGCCGAACACTCCCGATGCGCCCAGCAACAAGGTGACAATACCGATGATGCTGGCGATGAGGCTTGCACCCGGTTTGTTCGCATTCTTAATAGCCTCTTGTACAACACCAGCCCCTTGTGGTCCAATCAGACCACCAAGTGTGTTGACAATCTGGCCGCGTGCAGCCTCGTCACCAAATATCTTGCCTGCAATAACAATGGCGATCAGCAAGAGAGGGCCAAGCGAGAAGATGGTGTAGTAGGCCAGCGCCGCCGACAGCCGGGGCACTTTGTCTTCCCCGAACTCCTTACCCGTGGCCTTCAACAGGTTGATTATACTTTTCTTGTCGGTTTTCTCGTCCATGCAACAAGCTCCCTTCTCATGTGACTAAAGGAGTTTGTTTGCAAGGAACGTGCCCACCCAGGACATGGGAATTATGAGTTTTGAATTATGAATTAGGAGACGAAAACCCCTTCATAATCTTTGCGCGTTCTTTGCGTCCTTTGCGTTTCGTCTCCTACTAGCCTCTAGCCCCTAATCCCTAAGCGAGCGCGATCCGCCGCACCGTCTCATATAGCGCCCGCAGGCCTAGCTCGACGTTTGCCAGAGAGATGCGCTCGTCGTGGGCGTGCATGAGGTCAGAAGGGGCGGCGCCTGGCTCGTCACGCATGAGGCCGAAGCCGTAGACGCTTACCCCGAACGGTTCGGCAAAGCGAGCGTCGCTGGCACCCGTTGACATGAAGGGCACCAGGGTAGCGCCGGTAAGCTCCTTCGTGACGTTCTTCATGATCTCGAAGAGGCCGGTGTCGAACTTGCTTGCCGAACCCGGCCAGTACTCGTACACCTCCACCTCCACATCGGGGCCGACCACACCCACTATCTGCTCTCTGAACGCCTCTTTGCTCACGCCCGGCAATATGCGCCCGTCCACCTCGGCCTCGGCGATGGAAGGGATGACGTTGATGCGGCTGCCCGCCTGGTGCAGTATCGTGGGGGTGGCAGTGTTGCGTAGCTGCGCGTTGAGGGTGTTTTGCATCGTCTTAGAGAAAGGCCCGTTCTCGACGGCCACATCAAATGTCCAGTCGTTGAAAAGGTCTTCCGTGATCTGCTTGCCGCGTGGCTCTGAGGCGAGCACTTCCTCCAGCATGCCTTTTACTGTATCCGTTGGCTTGATTGGCAGGGGGCGGGCACCCAGCTTTTCCAGGGCCGCGCCCAGCTTGATGATAGCATTGTCGCGGTGCGGGCGGGATGCATGGCCGGGCGAGCCATGTGCCTTGAGACGGAAGCGGCAGGCTCCCTTCTCGGCCACGCGGCAGGGGAAGAACGACTTGCCATGTATCTGCATCTCGCCACCGCCTCCTTCACTGAGGCCGTATTCGCCGTCGAGCCATTCGGGCATCTGCTCGGCTATCCAGCGCATACCCTTGTAGGATCCATCCTCTTCATCGGCGGTCGCCAGCAGCACGACATCGCGGTTGAGGCTGGCCTGGGCACGCGCCAGCTCGAGGAAGATAGTCAGGTGCCAGGCTCCCCACTGCTTCATGTCCACCGCGCCCCGGCCCCACACATAGCCGTCTGCGATCTCGCCCGAAAACGGCCCATGCTTGGTCCAATACTCCGGCTCGACGGGCACCACATCGGTGTGCGACATCAGCAGCAAGGGCCGCCGGGAGCCATCGCCCCTCAGTACTGCCCGCAGATTGGCGCGGCCCGGCTCCGACTCGACTATCTCCGGCTCGATTCCTACCGCCTGCAACTGCTTGCGGACATATTCGACAGCGATAGCCTCATTGCCGGGCGGATTGCTGGTGTCAAGGCGAATAAGGGCCTGGAGGTGGCGCACGCACTCATCAATGAGAGCCTGGTAATTCGATACTTCTGCTAGCATATACCCTCCTATTGGTCGGGAATGATTGGGCTATTATAGCAGGATACGGTCTAGAATACTGATCTTGCTCACGTCGTGCAGGTGAGTAACCTATCGGGCCAACCCCAACAAGGTAGCACTTCCGGACTTATTCCCGAAAGTGCTGCCGACCTTCTCATACAACCTTAGCCTCGATATGCGTCTTGTAGATTACTAAACTTCATCTCTGCCCACCTTTACGCCCACTTTCCGAAACAGCATGCGAATGTTCAGGCCTACCAGCAGCAGCAGCACACCGAGCAGTAAGGCGAATGGACCCGCCCAGGGATAACTGCCACCGGTCGGGGGCAGGAAGGGTGGTGGAGTAGGAGCCATCGTCATCTGCGTGGTGACTGACGTATTTCCTTGCACGGCCCCGGTCGGTATTGGAGTGGAGGTACTTGCAACAGTGGCCGCGGTCGTGCCCGTGCCAATCGCAATTGCCGTGGTCGGCGTCGCGGCGATTGACGTCGAGGTAGCGGTTTCGATAGCAGTACCGGTGGCCGTACCTGATGGCGTGCTGATTGCTGTGCCGGTGGCACTCGCTGTTGTCGAGGGCCTAGTGATGTTGGTAGCCAAAGCGATTGCTGTTGCCGTATCGCTAGGCACAACCGTGTCATTAGGCACAACCGTGTCATTAGGCACAACCGTGTCATTAGGCACAACCGTGTCATTAGGCACAACCGTGTCATTAGGCACAACCGTGTCATTAGGCACAGCAGTGTTGCTAGGAACGGCTGTGTTGCTGGGAGTGAGGGTTGATGTGCCGGTCGGTGTCAGTGTATTAATGACGCCCGGCGTTTGTGTTGGTACATCGGTAGCTCCGGGTCCTGGTGTCCTCGTCTGTATATTCGTAGGCGTGTTGGCCAGGGTGTTGGTGGCTACTGGTGTGGACGTATTGGTAGACTCAGGAACGGGTGTATTCGTAGCTCCTGGCGAAGAAGTAGCCGTGGAGAGTACCGCAGTCGCGGTTGTGACCGCCGTTGCTGTGACCGGTGTATTCGTGGCTACCGGTGTAGACGTATTGGTGAAGGGTACTGTAGTCGCCGTCGCTGTGGCCGTATCAGTTGAGACCAGTGTTGGAGTGTTGGTGGAGGGTATTGTAGTTGCCGTCGCAGTCGAGGTCGCAGTCGAGGTCGACGTATCCGTGGCTACTGGTGTTGGAGTGTTGGTGGGGGCTTGCACAAAGCCGCATGCCTGGATGTCATTGGTGTCTAATGTGACGGCGCCATTGAGGG